>NZ_LGHK01000159.1 GCF_001908235.1 Bradyrhizobium sp. NAS96.2 | reverse complement strand
GGTGGCGCGGGGGGTATGGCGCTGGCGGCGTCGGCGGCGCTGGAGGTAACATGACGGGAGCTGTCAGCATCACCAATAACGGCAAAATCTACGGCGGTGTTGGCGGGGCCGGTATCACTGGCATCGGCAACGGCACCGCAGGCAATGGCGGCGATGCCATTGGTATTGGCGGCGGCGGTGGTGTAGGCGCGGGCGGCGGTGCCGGCGGTGTTGGCGGCGGCGTCACCGGGCCCACAACGACGATCGTCAATACGGGCCTCCTCCAGGGCGGCAATGGCGGGGCACCATCACTGGGCGGCGTGACAGATGGCGGCGTTGGCGGCGTCGGCATTCGCGGCGGCAATCTGACCATCGTCAATTCCGGCACGATTGCCGGCGGTTTTGATGGCAATACCGGCACGGTGCGATCCAATGCCATTCTCTTCACCAGAGGCGCCAACAGCCTGGAGTTGCAATCCGGCTGGGTGATCAACGGCAATGTCGGCAATGCTTCGGGCGTGACCGGCACCACCAACACGCTGATCCTCGGGGGGAGCTCCACGAATCTCTCGGGCAATGGCACAGCCACGGGAACGATCTTCGACGTGTCGCAGATCGGCGCGAAGTATCAGAGTTTTGATTTATTCCAGAAGTCGGGCGCCAGCACCTGGCAATTGGCGGGCGCGACGGGCGTGGTGACGCCGTGGACGATCACCGGCGGCACGCTGCAGATCAGCAGCGATGCCGCTCTGGGGAGTACGAACGGAGCCCTCACCTTCGGCGGCACCGATGCAGACACGGGCCTGCCCGGCAGCGGCACGTTGGCGGTGACGGCGACCATCAGCAGCACCCGCAATATCGTGCTCAATAATATCGCCGGCTTTGCCAATACGATCGATGTGAGCGGTACCAACAACTACACCATCGGCGGCGTGATCAGCGGCCAGGGCGGATTGACCAAGACCAACAGCGGCACGCTGACATTGACGGCAAACAACACCTACGCCGGCGCGACGATGATCAGCGCCGGCACACTTGTGGTCGGCGACGCGAGCACCCCAACGGCAGCGCTGTCAGGGGGCGGCCTCGTGACCGTTGCGAGCGGCGCGACGCTCGGCGGGTTCGGCAGCATTGCCGGCCCGGTCACCAACAACGGCACGTTTGCGGTCGGCAACGCGCTGCCAGCACTCGCGAGCGGGCCGAATACGACCTTCAACGTCGGCGGCAACCTGACCAATTCCGGCCTGGTGACGCTGGCCGGCGCGGCGCCGGGCAACACGCTCAAGATCGGCGGCAATTTTGTCGGCACTAGCGACAGCACACTGGCGCTCAAGACCTTGCTCAATGCCGGCGGGCCGCTGTCGAACCAATCGACCGACCGGCTGCTGGTCGGTGGCAGCGCCGCCGGCGCGACCGCGGTGCGCATCACGCCAATCGGGGCCGGCGCGTTTACTGCCGTCAACTTCCCGACCGCGATCACCGGCATTTCGGTCATCCAGGTCGCCGGCGCGTCCTCGACCGGCGCCTTCGCCCTGGCCGGCGGCACCGTCAGCAGCGGCCCCTACGTTTACAATCTCTATGGCTACGGCCCCGGCTCGCCAAACGGCTCCGCCGACCCCAGCCAGACTCTGATCGGTGCGCCAGGCGCCAATTGGGACTACCGGCTGCAGAATGTCTTTGTGACGCCATCGGGACCTGTCACTCCGCCGGTCCAGCCCCCCAACTCACGGCCGGAAGTCGTCCCGCAAGTGCCGGCCTATATCAGCGCGCCGACCGCGCTGTTCGAGGCCGGGCTGGAAGACATCAACGACTTGCATCGCCGGCTCGGGGAGATTCGCGACACGCAGGCCGTGGGCAAGCCACAGCAATTCGAGGCGTTTGTTCGCACCTATGGCGGGCCCTACAACTACACCTCTAACCGCAGCTTTTCCGATTTCGGGTACAACTTCAAAGCGAGCGACGAAGCGATCCAGTTCGGCGGCAGCGGCATCGTGATCAACGACCAGCGCGGGCAGTTGCGCGTGGGGCTTGCCGGTACGTTCGGCCGGAGCTTTTTCACGCCGAGCGCGATCGACGGCACGAGCAGCGGCACATTCGCAACCGAGAAGCTGTCGGGCATCGCCACTTGGCAGGCGCGCAGCGGGCTTTATGTCGATGCCATCGCCACCGGCGGTCTCTTCAACGGCCAGGTGACGACCAACGGGCAGACCACTGGCCTCAACGGCACGTTGGTCGGCCTGTCGGTCGAAAGCGGCTATCCGATGCCAATCGGCTGGAAGGATCTCATCGTCGAGCCGGAGGCGCAGTTCACCTGGCAGCGCCTCAACTTTTCGCCACGCACCGATGTCAGTGGGCTGAGCGTCAATATGGGCAGCCTTGACCAAGGCGTCGCGCGGATCGGTGGCCGGCTGATCCAGCGCTTTCAGACTCCGGAGGGGACGCTGTTTTCGCCCTATCTCAAAGCCAATTTGCTGCAAGGCTTTGGCGACGGCTCGGTGATTGCGCTCGGCGGCGCCGGGTTCGGCACCGGCTCGTACGGCACGGCGATCCAGGTCGGCGGCGGGCTGACCGGCACCGCGCCGGCGAACGGGCTCGCCGTCTTTGGCGACGTCGCTTACCGGCAGAACATTAGCAACGGCGGCGTGCGCGGCTGGACCTTCACTGGCGGCCTCCGCTTCGACTTTTAAGGGAACGGCGAGTTCAGGCTCCGACTCCTGGTCCCGGCCTTCGCATAGAGCAAGAAAGAGCCGGCGGCCTTCAGGATTTTCTTTGACTCATGGGAAACGGGAACCAAAAGATTCGGATTGCTGACACTCCTGTGATTTCCATCCGCGCAGATCAGGCCTCAAGGGCGCTTGCTCGCCTGACCGGTCGTCAGATGGCACGCGAGCAATTCGAACCAAACCAGCCCGAGCGCAGACCCGCCGCAGTCTCGCCGAAACAAGCAAAATTGCCCGCTCGCGGACAGCACCGTAGGTGCATTCGCGGGCCACACTCGACGAACTCTTGAAATGACGTGCTCCAGCTACGCTGAGCCGGCCATCGGATTCAGAAAACGTAGTACTTGCCGGCCGAAGTTTGCACCGGTGACGGCGTGATGTGTGGTTGCGGCGATTTCAACCTATGATCTTAGTCATTGATATTATTGGGGTCGATTTCGACGCAAAAAGAACCCCAGCAAGCCATAGAGATTGCCGGGATTCTTTGCCAATTTGGTTGCGGGGAGGCACCGATACGGGCATTCGCTGGCAGTTCAGATTTAGCAGGATCAGGCGCCGGCGAACCAAGCTCGGCCCTTGAACTGATCCCCCACCGGCGCGATGGCGACTTCCGGCTCAACATTTATTTCGCCGATCCTTATGCGGCTATCCCGGATCCACCGGCCTCTCTTCGGCCAGCGTCGTCGGCGAGCGCATGTGTCGGATGACGGGTGTCGCCACGCCGGTTTTGTGGGCGCACGTACATAATGAGAGCTTCCGGAAGCTCTGCCTTCACCTTCAGCGCAGCGGCGAGCGCGTCTTGTCCGTCCAGGACGACGTGGTCGGCCTTTCCGTTCAATTTGAACCCGACGGTAAACTGCATCCAAAAACCTCCACGTCTTCACCACTACGCCGTTGCGGCGAAGAATATGCTCCGGAGCAGATGGGTGTAGCCGGATTCGAACACCATGATCGCCACAAATACCAGCACCAGCACTGGCGGAAGCAGGATCGCGTAGGCCAGGGCCAGCCGCTCCCACGCCATATGCATGAAGACAGCGACGATCAGGCCGGCTTTGAGCACCATGAACAGCAGGATCAGCGACCATCGGAGATGGCCATGGATGCCAAAGTAGTCGACGAGATAGGAGCAGGTGCTGAGCACGAACAACCATCCCCAGACCACGAGGTAAAGCTTGATCGGATGCTGCTGGCCTGCCGCGTGCGTCGCCCCCGATGCGACGGCCTCGTGCGCATAAGCGTGTAGCGCATGCTGTGCTGCCTGCCCTTCCACATGTACCGCTGCGTTTGTCATGCGCCACCTCACCAGAGATAGAAGAAAGCAAAGATGAACACCCACACCAGATCAACGAAGTGCCAGTACAGGCCGGTGATCTCGACGATCTCGTAATATCCCTTCCGGCTTGTGAAGAAGCCGCGTCGTTCGCGATCGAAATCCCCTCGCAAGACCTTGCGCGCAATCGCGATCAAGAAGATCACGCCGATCGTCACGTGGGTGCCGTGGAAACCGGTGATCATGAAGAAGCATGCGCCAAACTGCGGCGCACCCCAAGGGTTACCCCAGGGCCTCACGCCCTCCATGATCAGCTTGGTCCATTCGAAGGCCTGCATTCCGACGAAGGTCGCGCCGAATGCCGCGGTGGCCAGCATCAGGGCCGCCGTTCGGACGCGGTCGTGGCGGTAGCCGAAATTGACGGCCATCGCCATCGTTCCGCTGCTGCTGATCAGAACGAAGGTCATGATAGCGATCAGGATGAGCGGGATATGCTTGCTCCCGATGTTGAGCGCGAAGACTTCGCTCGGATTGGGCCACGGCACGGTCGTCGACATGCGCGCCGTCATGTACGACAACAGGAAGCAGCTGAAGATGAAGGTGTCGCTCAGCAGGAAGATCCACATCATGGCCTTCCCCCAGGACACGTTCTTGAATGCGCGCTGGTCTGAGGCCCAGTCGGCGGCGATGCCTCGCAATCCGGGGATCGTCCCGGGCGCGGCCTTCGGCTGCATCAATGTCGTCTCTGCCATCGGTCCTTGCCCTCGCTTAAGTGAGCAACTGGCGACAGATGTTCACGAAATTTTCGGTCCAGCCGGTCAGCAAGCCGAGCAAAACCAGCCACACCAGTAAAAGGAAATGCCAATAGATGGCGCAGAGCTCGACGCTCAGGCGCACCCGCACCATCGGCGCGCCGCGCCACACCTTGGCGCTCGTCCTGCCGAGGGCCACCAGGCCGCCGATCAGATGCAGCCCGTGTAGCGCGGTGATCAGGTAGAAGAAGGAATTGGCCGGATTGGACGCCACGACATAGCCGGCGACGTTCAGCTGCTGCCATACCACCAGCTGTCCGGCCAGGAACGTCACGGCGGATGCTCCACCCACCAACAAGCCGACGAGCATGGCCTCATCGTCGCTGCGGCGCGCGGCCATCAGCGACCATTGCAGCGCCGCGCTGCTGATGATCAGGACGCCGGTATTGATCCACAACAGCTTCGGCAACGGCAGCTCGCGCCAGTCCACCATGGTGTTGCGCATCGAGTAGGCACTGATCAGGAGCGCGAACAGCGAACCGACAACCGCGAGAAACACGCCCAGCCCGATCTTCGCCGGCGGCACGGACGAACCCCTCTCGCCGCGAAAATCGACGGCCACCCCCTCCTCCAGCCAGGGTTTGGCCGCAAGCCGCTGCTGCGAGAGCCACCATCCCGCGATGGCCGCAATGGTCGCCATGAACAGGATGATGGCACTCACGGATGGGCTCCCTGCGCCACCACTCCGGACGGTGGCTCATTTTGCGGCACGAAATCCCTGGCGGCACCGGGAACGCTGTAATCGTAGGCCCAGCGATAGACGATGGGCAGTTCCTTGCCCCAGTTGCCATGCCCCGGCGGGGTCTCCGGCGTCTGCCATTCCAGCGAGGTGGCGCCCCAGGGATTGCCGCCGGCCTCCTTTCCCTTGAACAAGCTCCAGACGAGATTGAACAGGAAGACGAGCTGGGCGAAGCCGACAATCAGGGCCGCCACGCTCATGAACGCATTGAGGTCATGGGCGGATGCCGGGACGAACGACGTCTCGCCAATGTCATGATAGCGGCGGGGCATCCCGAGCAGGCCGAGATAGTGCATGGGGAAGAAGACCGCATAAGCCCCGATGAACGTCACCCAGAAATGGAACTTGCCAAGCACATCATTGAGCATCCGTCCGGTTACTTTCGGATACCAATGATAGATCCCGCCGAACACGGCCATAATCGGCGCGATGCCCATGACCATGTGGAAGTGGGCGACAACGAACATCGTGTCGGACAACGGAACGTCCACGACCACGTTGCCGAGAAACAGCCCGGTCAGGCCGCCATTGACAAAGGTGACGATGAACCCGAGAGCGAACAGCATCGGCACCGTGAGATGAATGTCGCCGCGCCACAGGGTCAGCACCCAGTTGTAGACCTTGATGGCGGTCGGAATGGCGATGATGAGCGTGGTGGTAGCGAAGAAGAACCCGAAATAGGGGTGCATGCCGCTGACATACATGTGGTGCGCCCACACCACGAAGCTGAGAGCGCCGATCGCGACGATCGCCCAGACCATCATGCGGTAACCGAAGATGTTCTTTCGCGCGTGGGTGCTGATCAGATCGGAGATGATGCCGAAGGCCGGCAAGGCGACGATGTAGACTTCGGGGTGGCCGAAGAACCAGAACAGATGCTGGAACAGGATCGGGCTGCCGCCGCCATACTTCGACAGCTGCCCCATCTCGACCAGCGTCGGCATGAAGAAGCTGGTTCCCAGCAGGCGGTCCAGGAGCAGCATCACCGACGCGACGAACAGCGCCGGGAAGGCCAACAATGCCATCACCGTGGCCGTGAAGATACCCCACACCGTCAACGGTAAGCGCATCAACGTCATGCCGCGCGTGCGGGCCTGCAGCACCGTCACCACGTAATTGAGCCCGCCCATCGTGAAGCCGATGATGAACAGGATCAGCGAAGCCAGCATGAAAACGATGCCCCAGTCCTGCCCGGGGGTGCCGGAGAGGATCGCCTGGGGCGGATAGAGCGTCCAGCCGGCGCCGGTTGGCCCGCCAGGCACGAAGAATGTTGCGGCCAGCACCAGCACGGCAAGCAGATAGACCCAGTAGCTCAGCATGTTCACATAGGGGAAGACCATGTCCCGGGCGCCGACCATCAGCGGGATGAGATAGTTGCCGAAGCCGCCAAGGAACAATGCCGTGAGCAGGTAGATCACCATGATCATGCCGTGCATGGTGATGAACTGGAGATACTGGTTGGCATCGATGAAGGAGAATGTTCCCGGGAATCCCAGTTGCAGGCGCATCATCCACGACAGCACCAACGCCACCATTCCGATCGACATCGCAGTGATCGAGTACTGGACGGCGATCACCTTGGCGTCCTGCGAAAAGACGTACCTCGTCCACCAGCTCCTCGGATGATAAAGCTCCACCTCACCGACTTCGGCGGGCGGGATGCCTGCGACCTGATCAAGCGGGATATCGACCATCGGAATTCCCTCCTTGGTCTTCTGTTCGGCGACGAGTTCGCTTCACAATCTCCGGCACATCCTCGTCAGCCCGTTCATTCGCTTCCTGTCTTGTACGCCGCCTTCGCGACGTCGCGCTGGCCCGACAATGCGGCGAACGTCCGCTGCTTCTCCAGCCATGCGTGATATTCCTTCTCTTCCTCGACGATGACCCTGCTGCGCATTTGCGCGTGCGCCGCGCCGCAGAGTTCAGCGCAGAGAACGTCGAACGTTCCTGTGCGGGTGGGCGTGAGCCAGTAATACGTCACCGAGCCCGGTATCATGTCCATCTTCGCCCGGAACTCGGGAACGTAGAAATCATGCAGCACGTCGATCGAGCGCAGCAGCACCTTCACGGGTTTGCCGACCGGCAGATGCAGATCGTCGTTTTGAACGACGACGTCGTCCTGCCCGTTTGGATCGTTGGGATTCAATCCCAGAGGATTCTCGGAACTGATGAGGCGCGCATCGGAGGTGCCGAGCCGGCCGTCCTTCCCGGGAAGCCGGTAGCTCCACATCCATTGCTGTCCGACGACCTCGACGTCGGTCGCATCGGCAGGAACAGTGACGAACTGGTGCCAGACGACGAGGCCCGGCGCCAGCATGGCGACGACGCCGATTGCGGTGCCGATGCTGAGCCACCATTCGAGCTTCTTGTTCTCGGGATTATAGACCGCCCGCCGTCCCTCCTTGTGATGAAAGCGGAGGACGCAGTAGGCCATGAACGCGATGACCGCGCAGAACACCGCCCCGGTGATCCAGAACGTCAGGTTGATCGTGTCGTCGATGTAACGCCAGTTCGAGGCGATCGGCGTCCACCACCACGGGCTGTAGACATGGAACAGCACCGAGGCGATCGCAACCAGAAGCAGTATAAGCGCTACAGCCATCCTTCATCCTCCCAGCCGTTGAAGGCTACGGAGACGAACGAAAGGGCGGAGCTCACGTCAAAGGGATGGTGTCACGTCCACCATCACCGCGCCTCTTGCCTCGCCCATTTTTCCGGTCGGACATGACAAAGAGTCAGCGTCACGACCGCAATCGCATCGGAGCTGGGGGCGTTCACGTACTTAAAATGGTCCCCGTCGGGCCCGGCGTCAATAGGCGTCAATAGAGGAGTGGATTGCATCCCTCGTCCGGCGCGTGTCGGGGCGAAGGCGTCCGGGCGTCGGCAAACGCCTTTCGGCACGACCAGGCGATGGTGCGTCGCAAAAACCGGGCGATGCCAAAAACCGGGCGATGCGAAGGCACGATTTCGCGGACCGCATCGTTCGCTTGCTTCTCCCGCGCATCGGACTAACTTCACTGTACCGGTTGCGACGAATGTCGTCCGGCAAGCTCCTTCTCGTTGAACCTGATTTGCCGGACTCAGTCGCGATTTTCGCGCATGAGGCGGACGCGTGCGTTTTGAAGCGCTCCGTTCACCTGCGGCCACGAGCAAGGAGACCGGAGCCATGACCACCGTTTTCGCAAGACCCAAACTGCATTTGTTTGGTGTCTCCACCGTCTATGTCGTTCGCAAGATCAGCCTTTCCGACTTGGGCAACGCGCTGCGCCTGGGCTGGGAGGACTTCAAGGCCATTCCGACCCACGCCATCGTCCTGTGCGTGATGTATCCCGTCCTCGGACTGTTCCTGTTCAGACTTGTCATTGGCTACTCGGTACTGCCGCTGCTGTTTCCGCTCGCGGCCGGCTTTACCCTGATCGGTCCCTTCGCCGCACTCGGTCTCTACGAACTGAGCCGCCGCCGCGAGCGCGGAGAGGAGCCAGGCGCCTGGGATGCGATGCAGGTGCTGCGCGCGCCGTCGTTCGGTGCGATGCTCGAACTTGGCGTCCTCCTGTTCGTTCTGTTCGGGGTCTGGATTGCCGCCGCGGACGCGATCTACACCGCAACCTTCGGCTATGCGCCGGCTGCGAGCATTCCCGATTTCGCGGAGCGTGTGCTGACGACGTCCGAGGGCTGGACCCTCATCATCGTCGGATGCGGCGTCGGCTTCCTGTTCGCAGTGGCAGCGTTGTGCATCAGCGTTGTCTCGTTCCCGCTGATGCTGGACCAGCACGCGACAGCGATCGATGCGATCCGAACCTCGATACGCGCGGTGAAGATGAATCCGGTCGAGATGGCCGTTTGGGGACTGGTCGTTGCGGTCCTGCTGGCATTGGGCTCACTGCCTTTCTTCATCGGTCTCTGCGTCGTTCTGCCGGTGCTCGGTCATGCCAGCTGGCATCTTTACCGGAAGGTGGTGGAGCCTGACCCGAATCCTCCGCAGGAAGAGCCTCGCCCGCCGATCGGTCACCGCTACGCGGCAGATTTCCCGGCCTCTCTCTTCCCGTGGAGTCGCGAGCGCTAGAGCATGATCCGGAAAAGTGCGAAGCGGTTTTCCCTCGCGACAAACGCTTCGCGTTTGCGCCGAGATCATGCTCAAACAACAGGCTAAAGCGCGATGACGATTCAACCAGATCTCATCGCGCTTTAAAGGAGCAGCCACGAACGGTCGCAGCGTCACCGTGTTCGGCGGAACCGGCTTTCTCGGCAGCCGGATCGTCCGCCATCTGCTCGATCACGATTTTGCCGTCCGGATCGCGTCACGGCATCCGGACGGAGGGCCGGGCCGACCTGATCCGGAGAATCCACGACTTCAATCCGTAGAGGCCGACATTCACGACGAGCGATCCGTCGCGAAAGCGCTGGTCGGCATCTACGGAGTCGTCAATGCGGTCAGCCTCTATTGCGAGCGCGGACCGGAGACCTTCTACTCCGTTCACGTCGAGTCGGCTCGGCGGTTGGCAGCCCAGGCCCACCGGGCGGGAGTCGAACGGCTTGTTCAGGTGTCGGGGATCGGAGCCGATGCCGCCTCGCCATCCAGCTACATCCGAATGCGCGGCGAAGGCGAGCAGGCGGTCCGTGCGGAATTCGCCGATGCTTGCCTCGTCCGTCCGGCTGTGATGTTCGGACCGGACGACGCGTTTCTCAGCACCATCCTCAAGCTCCTTCGTCAGCTTCCAATCTATCCGATGTTCGGCCGCGGCCGGACCAGATTGCAACCGGTCTATGTGGACGACGTTGCGGAAGCGGTTGCCTGGATCATGGAGCGAGCCGAGCGCCGGCCAGCGGTCTTTGAGCTCGGTGGCCCAACCGTCTACTCTTACGAGCAATTGCTGGGAGCGATCGCGCATCAGGCGGGCCTCGCGCCTCTCCTGATCCCAGTCCCTTTTGCCGTTTGGGACGCGCTGGCATGGGCCTCCGAATTCCTTCCTGGTCTCCCCCTTACGCGCAGTCAGGTGGAGCTTATGCAGATCGACACCGTGTCATCGCCGCGGATGGCAGGATTCGCCGAGCTTGGCATTGCGCCACATTCGATCGAGGAAATCTTCCAGAGGATGTTGTCGGGTTCGGGGTGATGTCGCCTGGTCGACCGGGCAGCAAAAACCCCGGCAACCAATCAAGATTGCCGGGGCTTCGTACCAATTTGGTTGCGGGGATAGGATTTGAACCTATGACCTTCAGGTTATGAGCCTGACGAGCTACCGGGCTGCTCCACCCCGCGTTAAACCGTTGCATGCCTTGCAGAAAGAGTGCCCGAGCCGGTCGGCCAACGCATCAGATGGCGCCGATCGATCCGTCCGGAGGGCTTCCTGAGAAGGCGACCCGGGCCGAAGCCGTCGGGTGCGAGGGGTATGTATCAACGTGAGTACGGTTTGGAAAGCCCCGGATGCGGGTTTTTGAGGATTTTGTGACGTCCAAATCACCGGTTTTCCTGACAAATTTTACCGCCGGGAACCGGGCCTTGCCAGACCGCACGTAAAAGCGGAGCTTGGCGCCAACAAAATCCGTCAAGGAAACGTCATCCGAGGGGAAACGCCAATGGACCGGCCATTGAAGAGCCCGGGGCTGTACGCGCTTGAGGAGGTCTTTCACCGCCAATTCGAGCTGTCGCGCAGCGAGCCGGCGCCGACCTTGCAGGCGAGGCTGGACCGCCTGCGCCGCCTGCGCGCCGCGCTGACCGAGAACGAGGCGCGATTCGAGGCGGCGATCTCGGCCGATTTCGGCCACCGCTCCACCGTCGAGACCGCGATTGCCGAGACCATGCTGGTGCTCGGCGAGATCAAGCACGCCGCCAAGCACCTCAAGGGCTGGATGGCGCCCGAGAGGATCCCGACCACGGTCCAGTTCGCGCCGGCCAAAAACCGGCTGATCCCGCAGCCGCTCGGCGTGATCGGAATCATAGCGCCGTGGAATTATCCGCTGCAGCTGACGCTGGCGCCCGCGGTCGCGGCGATCGCGGCCGGCAACAGCGCCATCATCCAGCCGAGCGAGCTGGTGCCGCGGTTCTCCGAATTGCTGATGGAGGCGATCGCGAAGAAATTCGACACCGCCGAGCTCGCGGTCACCGATATCGACGACGACATCGCAAAGGCCTTTGCCGCGCTGCCGTTCGATCATCTGATCTTCACCGGCTCGACCCGAATCGGCCGGCTGGTCGCGGAGGCCGCCGGCCGCAACCTCACGCCGGTGACGCTCGAGCTCGGCGGCAAATCGCCCGCGATCGTCGACGGCTCCGCCGACATCGATGAGGCCGCGCAACGCATCGCCTACGGCAAGCTGCTCAATGCCGGCCAGACCTGCATCGCGCCCGATTACGCGCTGGTGCCGCAAGCCTCCATGCAGCCGTTCGCGATGCGGCTGCAGGGCCACATGCAGCACATGTTCGGCACCGATCCCAAAAATCCCGACTACACCTCGATCGTCTCGGACCGGCACTACGCGCGGCTCGAGGGCCTCGTCGCCGACGCCGCTGCGAAGGGCGCGACCATCATGCAGCCGGCGGCGCCGAACGATCCCGAGTGGAAGGAGCGGCGCAAATTCCCGCCGACCGTCATCGTCGACGCGACGCCCGAGATGACCGTGATGCAGGAGGAGATCTTCGGGCCGCTGCTGCCGGTCGTGGGCACGCGCGACGCAATGGAGGCGATCGCCTTCATCAACAGACGCGACCGCCCGCTGGCGCTGTACTGGTTCGGCACCGACAACGCCGCCCGCGACACGGTGCTGGCGCGCACGGTGTCCGGCGGCGTCACCGTCAATGACTGCCTGTTCCATTTCGCGCAGGCCTATCAGCCGATGGGCGGCGTCGGCGCGTCCGGCAGCGGCGCCTATCACGGCGAATGGGGATTCAAGACGCTGACCAAGCTGAAGCCGGTGTTCTACCGCTCGCGCTTCAACCGGCTGGCCGATCTCTATCCGCCTTACGGCGCGAAGGTCGCGCGGCTGGAGAAGCTGATGCGGCTGTTGTCGTAATATCCAAGGGCGTCATTGCGAGGAGCGAAGCGACGAAGCAATCCATGCTTCCGCGCTTCCGCTGTGGAACGGTGGATTGCTTCGCTTCGCTCGCAATGACGCAAAACGAAGACCAGGGGGAAACATACGTGACTGACACATACGATTTCGTGGTGGTGGGCGCAGGCTCCGGCGGCTGCGCGGTGGCGGGGCGGTTGTCGGAGGATCCGGCGACCTCGGTGGCGGTGCTCGATGCCGGCGGTAAGAACGACAATTGGGTGGTGACCACGCCCGGCGCCATCATTCTGATGCTCTCGAGCAAGCTCAACAACTGGGCGTTCGACACGGTGCCGCAGAAGGGCTTGAACGGCCGCATCGGCTATCAGCCGCGCGGCAAGGGCCTCGGCGGCTCCTCGGCCATCAATGCCATGGTCTATATCCGCGGCCATCGTGCCGACTACGACCAGTGGGCTTCGCTTGGCAACACCGGCTGGAGCTACGCCGACGTCCTGCCCTATTTCAAGCGTTCAGAGCACAACACCGAACTCGACGGCGAATATCACGGCAAGGGCGGGCCGCTCAACGTCACGGGCCTGCAGTCCGACAATCCGGTCAAGGAGATGTTCCTGCAAGGCGCGCGCGAGGCGCAGTTCCGGATCCGCGACGATTTCAACGGCGCCGAACAGGAAGGCCTCGGCATCTACCAGGTGACCCAGCGGAATGGCGAGCGCTGGAGCGCAGCGCGCGGCTATATCCATCCTCACATGGGCCGCCGGCCCAATCTGCGCATCGAGACGCAGGCGCAGGCGACCCGCATCATCTTCGAGGGCAAGCGTGCCGTCGCCGTCGAATACATGCAAGGCAAGGAGAAGAAGGTGCTGCGCGCAAAGCGCGAGGTCATCCTCTCGGCCGGTGCGTTCCAGTCGCCGCAATTGATGATGCTGTCGGGCATCGGCGACGCTGCGGCGCTCGGCAAGCACGGGATCGCCAGCGTGCATCATCTGCCGGGTGTCGGACAGAACCTGCAGGATCATCCGGATTTCGTGTTCGGCTTCGCCTCCGATGCACCCTATTTCTCGGGACTGTCGTGGAGCGGGATCGGGCGGATCATCAAGGGGATCGGGCAATACCGGCGTGAGCGGCGCGGCCCGATGACCTCGAACGTCGCCGAATGCGGCGGCTTCCTGAAGACGCGGCCTGAGCTCGACGTCCCCGACATCCAGCTGCATTTCTGCACGGCCATGGTGGAAGACCACGGCCGCAAGCCGCGCTGGGGCACCGGCTTCTCCTGCCATGTCTGCCTGCTGCGCCCGGCCAGCCGCGGCAGCGTGTGGCTGAACAGCGCCGATCCCCTGGCAGCTCCCGCGATCGATCCGAATTTCTTCGGCGAGGACAGCGACGTCGAGACCATGGTCGCGGGCTTCAAGATGACGAAGCGGCTGCTCGACACGCCGGCGCTGCGCGCGCTGCAGCAGAAGGACATGTTCACAGCAGATGTCCGCACCGACGATGACATCCGCGGCATCCTGCGGGCGCGCTCCGACACCGTCTATCACCCGGTCGGCACCTGCAAGATGGGCACCAATGATCCGCTCGCGGTGGTCGATCCGAAGCTGCGCGTGCACGGGCTCGAAGGCCTGCGCGTGGTCGATGCCTCGATCATGCCGACCTTGATCGGCGGCAACACCAACGCGCCGACCATCATGATCGGCGAGAAGGCCGCCGACATGATCAGGGCGGAGGCGCGGGCGGGGTGACGGGCGGCACGACCTGCGCCGTCATTGCGAGGAGCAAAGCGACGAAGCAATCCATGCTCTCCGCAAGCAGAGACATGGATTGCTTCGCTTCGCTCGCAATGACGCGTGGAAAGAAACAAAGAGATCGTAGCCCGGATGGAGCGAAGCGTAATCCGGGATCTTCGCGCGTACTCCCCGGATTTCGCTGCGCTCCATACGGGCTACAAATGCGTCAATTCAGCAAGAACCCGCCATCGACCGTCACCACGGTGCCGGTCATGTAGCGCGAGGCGTTCGACGCCAGCAGCATGATCGCGCCGTCGAGATCGGACTCGGCGCCGACCCGGCGCTGCGGAATCCGCTTTGCCAGTCGTTCGCCTGCCGGCGTCGACCAGAAATCATGGTTCATCTCGGTGTCGATGTAGCCCGGCGCCAACGCGTTGACGCGGATGTTGTTGCCGGCGAGCTCCAGCGCCATCGCCTTGGTGCCCTGGATCATGCCGGCCTTGGAGATCGCATAGGGCGACACCGCTTTCAGCACGCCCTGCCCGAGCACCGAGGCGACATTGACGATGTTGCCCGGCTGCTTGCGCAGGATCATGCGCCGCGCAAGTTCGGTCGAGAGGAAATAGGCGCCCTTCAGATTGGCGCTGATCACCGCGTCCCAATCCGCCTCGGTCTGTTCGGTCGACAGCTTCTCGATCGCGATGCCGGCATTGTTGATCAGGACCGTGATCGGACCGAGTGCGGCTTCCGCCGCGTCGAGCGCTTTCGCGATGCCGGAAATATCCGCGACGTCCATCTGCACCGCGGCGGCACGACCGCCCTTGGCGTTGATCTCCTCAGCGAGGTCTTTCAGCTTCGCGGTCTGGCGCGCCGCCAGCACCACCGCAGCGCCGCGCGCCGCCAGCACGCGGGCGAATTGCCGCCCGAGCCCCTGCGAGGCGCCGGTGATGAGGATGATTTCTTTACTGACATCGAATAGGTCGGACATCGACAGGTTCCCGGATTGAAGCGGACGATTGATAGCGACAATTGTCCCTGATGTAAGCACGTTTGATCAACCAGGGCGCCCGCAGGAGATTGGGGCGGGAATTTCCTCCATGAACCTCTTCGATGCCGCCGTGACCCTCGGCTTGTTGTTCGCGGTCGTGACTGGCTTCACGACCGGCCTACTGCGCAGCGCGGTCACGATCCTCGCCTATCTCGTCGCGATGCCGCTCGCGGTCGCCGCGCTGGCGATGATCGGGCCCCACATCGCGACGCTGCCATCCTCGCCCTTTCCGCCCAACGGCGTGCTGCTGTTCGGCCTGTTCCTCCTGATCGGCGTCATTCTCGGGAAAATGGCGCGCACCATGCTCGACGACGCCATCGGGTCGGACATCGGGATCGGCGACCGCCTCGGCGGTGCGCTGCTCGGCGCGATCAGGGTCGGGCTCGTCGTGACCACGCTGGTGCTGGTGTTCGATCAGCTGGTGCCGCTGGCCAGGCAGCCGCAGTTCCTCAACGGATCGCAATTGCGGCCGCTGTTCTCCGCGGCCGGACAGGCCGGATTCCGCTCGCTGCCGCCCGAAGCCACCATGGCGATCGAGCGGCTGCGGCGCGAGCAGCGCATCTAGCCGATTGAGTTGTGGCCAATTGAGTTGACCCGCCCGTTCCTGCCCGGCATGCACTTATGCATTGCACGTCCCTTATCGGCGCGGCCGAGCTTGGCTAGAATGGGGCCATCAAACCTTTACAAACCTACCCGACATCACAGGGAGTGAACCGTGGATCTTGGAATCAAAGGCCGCCGGGCCATCGTCTGCGCATCGAGCAAGGGACTGGGCCGCGCCTGCGCGATCGCGCTCGCCAATGAGGGCGTGCATGTCACGCTGACGGCGCGCGGCGCCGAAGCGCTGAAGCAGACCGCCGACGAGATCCGCAAGGCGCATCCGTCCATCACGGTCACCGAGATCGTCGGCGACATCACGACCCCCGCAGGCCGCGAAGCCGTGCTCAAGGCCTGCCCCGAGCCGGACATCCTGATCAACAATGCCGGCGGCCCGCCGCCCGGCGATTTCCGCAACTGGACCCGCGACGACTGGATCAAGGCGATCGACGCCAACATGCTGACGCCGATCGAGCTGATCAAGGCGACCGTCGACGGCATGATGGCGCGCAAGTTCGGCCGCATCGTCAACATCACCTCGGCGGCGGTGAAGGCGCCAATCGAGATCCTCGGCCTCTCCAACGGCGCGCGCGCCGGCCTCACCGGCTTCGTCGCCGGCCTGTCGCGCAAGACCGTGATCAACAATGTCACCATCAACGGCCTGCTGCCGGGCCCGTTCGACACCGACCGTCTGCGCGGCACCGCCAAGCCCGAGGCTGAAAAGCGCGGCATCTCGGCCGACCAGGTCCTGAGCGAGCGCGCCAAGCTGAATCCCGCCGGCCGCTTCGGCCGTCCCGATGAATTCGGCTACGCTTGCGCCTTCCTGTGCGGCGACAAGGCCGGCTTCATCACCGGGCAGAACATCCTGCTCGATGGCGGCGCTTTCCCGGGCACGTTATGAGAGCTGTTTGGTACGAACGGACCGGCGCGGCGCCGACGGTACTTACCGTCGGCGAGATGCCGACGCCCGACGCCGGCCCCGGCGAAGTCCGGGTTCGCCTCGAGGCCTCCGGCGTCAATCCGGCCGATGTCGGCCGCCGTAGCGGCAACTATCGCGCGATGGAATTTCCACGCGTGATCCCGAACAGCGACGGCGCCGGGATCATCGACCAGGTCGGTGAAGGCGTCACGCGCTTTGCCGTCGGCGACCGCGTCTGGCTGTTCAACGGCCAGCGCAACGGCCGCGCCTTCGGCACTGCGGCCGAGTACATTACGCTTGCCGACTACCTGGTGACGCCGCTGCCGCCGGACGTGTCGTTCGCGGCTGGCGCGACGCTCGGTATTCCCTGCATGACGGCGTGGTGCGCGCTGTTCGCCGACGGCCCGATCGTCGGACAGACGGTGCTGGTCACCGGCGGCGCCGGCGCAGTCGGCCACTATGCCGTGCAACTGGCAAAGTGGGGCGGCGCACAGGTGATTGCGACGGTCAGCTCCCAGGTCAAGGACGTCGAGGCGCGGCTTGGCGGTGCTGACATGGTCGTCAACTACCGGACTGAGGACGTCGTCTCAAAGGTGATGGCCTTCACCGAGAACCGCGGCGTCGACCGCGTGATCGACGTCGATTTCGGCGGCAATCTCGCCACCACGCTGAAGCTCATGGCGATGAATTCGACGATCGCGGTCTACGCCACCAACGGCAACCGCACGCCGACGCTGCCGGTGCGCGAACTGATGGAGAAGTGCATCACGGTGCGCTCGCTGGTGCTGTTCGCGCTGCCGCCGCCGCTGCTCGCGGCCGCGCAGGCCGACATCACGAAATGGCTGGAATCGGGCACCCGCGTGCACAACATCGCCGGGCAATTCGCGCTCGCCGAGACCGCCGACGCCCATCTCGCCGTCGAGAAGGGCGACAAGATCGGTACCGTGATCGTCGACTGCGCGCGTTAGTGCGCGCGAAGTTTTCCTTCTCCCTCTCCCCGTTCTTCACGGGGTCGAGACGAGCGAAGCTCGCTCTGAGAGGGTCGGGGTGAGGGGCGGTCACCGCGAAGAAGGTGATAGCGGAGTATGCCGAGACTCCCCCCTCACCCGGATCGCATCTGTCGATGCGATCCGACCTCTCCCCGCAAGCGGGGCGAGGTGAAGAGAGACCTTCGCAAGATCTATCGGTTGGGATTCGGATAGACCATGCTGCGCCAGCCGCTGCGATCGAACGGCGCCCACTCGCCGTCCTTCTGCGCGAGGCGATCGGCGACCGCATAGACCACGGCCGGATGATGGCCCATGCCGCAATGGCTGCTCTCGACCTCGATGCTGTCGGTCATCGACGAATTCTGCTCGCGGCAGCCCTGCCAGGCGCAGACGCCGTCAGTGCGGCTGAAGATCGCGGTGGTCGGCACCGGCGGCGCGCTGGCGAGCGAGCCGCCGAAACGGGAATCCTCTTCGTCGGCGCGACGGCCGCTGGCCATCTCGTAGACGCGCCAAGCGTTGGTCGACTTCGGGCCGGCGGCAAACGGGCTGCCGAGCGTGATCACCTGGCGCACGCGCTCCGGCATCATCTTGGCGAGCTGGCGCGCATAGAGGCCGCCGAGGCTCCAGCCGACCAGCGAGACCTTGCGGCCGCTGGTCTCGTTCATCTCCTGCAGCAGATCGACCATGCCGTCCTGCACGCCTGAGCGCAGCCCGAGGTTACGGCCCTGGCGCCAGCCGCTGACGGCGTAGCCCTTGCTCTTGAGGAAGTCGCGCAGCGGCCGCGTGGACATATCGGAGGCAATCAGCCCGGGCAGCACGAGTACCGGATGCCCGTCGCCGCGCGGCGCGAGGCTCAGCAGCGGCAATGCGCCAAGGAAGGCACCGAGCTCATGAATAGCGCGGCCTTCCAGGAACATGAGAGTCCTGGACGGCGGGCGTAGCGTCTGCGCAGCAACGGACATTTCAACTCCTCTTCGGACGGCCCCTGACGTCTCGGCGGCCGGCAATGGAATCAACGGGAATAGGTCAACGGAGTTGACGCAAGCCCGGCGGAATCGTTCCGCAACGCAACAATCAGTCTTGAAAAGCTAGGGAACCGGATACTTTGGTGCAAGCGGTCCAGGTCACACTTGTCACAACTATTGTGATGTCCGTGCCCAATCGGTCACAGCAGCCGCAGCACGTATTCCAGCGTGTAAAGCGCGAGCCCGGCAAGCCCGCCGATCAGCGAGCCGTTGAAGCGGATGTATTGCAGGTCCTTGCCGACATTGACCTCGATCAGCGAGATCAATTGCTCCATGTCCCAGCTCTTCATCTGGTCGGCGATGAAGCTCGAGACGCCGCTCTTCTGCTCGGCGACGACGGTACGCAGGATCGCGACCAGGCCCTGGTTGATCTCACCGCGTAGCTCGGCATCGCCGTGGAGCGCATCGCCGGCCTCGACGAACATTCTCGCCAGCTGATGCTGCAGCACCTGCGACTCGCCCGACGCGCTGCGCTCGATGAAGTCCTTGACGTTGGCCCAGATCGTGCGCCCGAGATTGGCGAGCTCCGGCCGCGCCATCAGATCGCGCTTGAGCCCGTCGATTCGATCGGCGAATGCCTTGTCGCTGCCGAGCCGATCGACGAACGACAGCAGCATGCGGTCGAACTCGCCGCGGAACGGATGCTGCGGATCGTTGCGCACTTCCTCGAAGAACTTCGTGGCCGAGGCGATGATCCGGTTCACCACGAACTTGTCGGCGCGATAGAGTCTCAATAGCGTCGGCATTTCCGCGCGGACCTTGTCGCGGATCACGGTCATGGTCTCCTGCTGCGTCAGCGTCTGGTGCAGCACGCGCAGGATGTCGTCGAGCAGGCCGCCATGCTTGCCCTCCTGCACGAAGCCGCGCAGCGCGCCGGCCGCGAGCGGCGCCAGATCGATCGCGAGCACCTGCGTCGTGATGCGGCGGCTGATGAACTGCATCAACCCCGAGCTCTCGGTCGCCGCGAACGCTTCGGGCAGCATCCGCAGCACGAAGCGGGCGAGATCCTCGGAGCGCTTGCGGTCGCGCAGCCAGTCGGCGATGAACGAACCGAAATCGATCTCGCGCAGCTTGGCCTCGACCGGCCCGGATTCCAGAAAATTGTTCTCGATGAATTCGCCGAGCTTCTCGGCGATGCGCTCCTGATTGCTCTGGATGATCGCGGTGTGCGGGATCGGCAAGCCGAGCGGCCGCTTGAACAGCGCGACGACGGCATACCAGTCGGCCAGCCCGCCGATGGTCGCGGCCTCCGCAAATGCCGCGACGAAGCCGAAGGCGGGGATGCACCGGCAGCAGCGCCTTCGCTGCGATGAAGATGATGAGTGTTGCAGCCAGCACCCCGGTCGCGAGCCACTTCACGCGGCGCAGCTCGGCTGCGCGTTCGGCATCGACGGGCGTTGCGATGAGGGCGGCGGGAAGGGTCATGAGGGTCGAAGGGGGCTCTCGCGTTGGCGCGACACTAGCCGTCATTGCGAGCGAAGCGAAGCAATCCATTTCACCGCCTGCGGAGAAATGGATTGCTTCGTCGCTTCAGCGCAAAATTGCGCTGCAATTTTGTCGCGAGCTCCTCGCAATGACGGCAGCTGCGACATCAACGATGTATGAGAAGCACCGGCAAAAAAGAAGGCCCGCGAAATGGCGGGCCTTCGAAAAGGGCAGTTGGTCAGGGCAAGTGCGATCAGGCGGTCTTGCCGTAGACCTTGGCGAAGTTGTCCTGCGCGGTCTTCGCACCGTCGGTGACGAGCTTGCCGAGATACTCGGTCGTGGCCTTCGCCCGCGAGACGAACAGTTCGCCACGCGCACGGACCATGTCCGACTGGATCTGGGCAGCTTCGCTCAGCGACTTGGCGGAAGCGAGCTTGTCGATGCCGGCGAAGAACGCCTCGGCGTCCTGGTAGATCGCCTGCTGGATGTTGCGGCTGATCTTGGCGGCTTCGGTCACCGAACCGGCAACAGCGGTCTCGATCACGTTGGTCACCTTCTCGGAGCCGGCATACGCATCGGCAGCGCGGGTCTTGGCGGCCTCGGCCTGCTTCTTCACGAACTCACGGGCGGCTTCCGGAACTTCCAGGTTCTGGAGCTTGGTGAACGCCTCGGTGACGGGCGCGAAGGCTTCCTTGACGCTGTTCAGCACGGAATTGGTTTCGGTGGTCATTGGGGTCTCTCCATCCTCAGGTTTGAGCTATGGGCTCACCCCGTCCGGATTGGCCCGGGGCAACGGTGTTATGACACACCCCATGGTGCATCGCAACATAGATGTTGCAGCGCGGTATCACGAACTCGTGAATAGCATGAATAACCGGCAGATTGCCTGCGGAACCGGCAGATAGAGGTATTTAACCACCACCAACTGCTCCGGGTAGCCCGTAGGCCTCCATCTGCGCCCGAACCTGCGCCACATTGTGCCCGAGCACGACGATGTCGTGGGTCTTGCCCTCGACGTCGCGGACATGGTCGCGCAGCAGGGCCTCCGCCTTGAAGCCGAGGCTTTCGAACAGCGCGATCGCCGCCCGCTGGTCGACCGTCATCTGCACCGAGAACTTCTCCAGCCCGGCGCCAAGGGCGATAGCGAATGTCTCCTGCGACAGCGCCCTGCCGACGCCCTGCCCGCGCACGTCGAGCGACACCACCATCCGGATCTCGCCGACATGCGGCGACCAGGAGTGCGGATCGCGCACAAGAGTGCCGCAACCGACCACCGTGCCGTCCTTGACCGCGAGCAGGCTCGTGATGTCGCCGCGCTCGATCTCGTTGATCCAGGCCGACAGCACCTTCGGCTGGCTGATGTTGCGCGGCAGGAACAGCAAATCATGCGTCGGCAGTTTCTGTGCGAAGGCCAGCACCGCGGCCTCGTCGGCTCGCTTCATCAGCCGGAACTCGATGTCGCCCGCCTCGGTCTTGACGTGGCGCGGATAGGAACGTTGTTCGGTCATGTCGATCTCTTGCCCAACCAGGAGTCCAGTTTCGGCCACAGCCGTTTGATTGCATTAGCGCCGGCGACCAGCGAGACGTGACCGCCTTTCAGCATCACCTCCTCCTTGTCCGCCGAGCCGATCTTGGTGATGAGGTGCTTTGCCGCGTCATAGGGCACGATGTGGTCGTGCTCGGCGACCGCGTGCAGAATCGGCACCTTGATGTTGGCAAGCTTGGCCTCGCGGCCGCCCACCGTCATGGTGTCGTTGTAGAGCTTGTTGTCCCACATCAGGTCTTTGGTGATGGCGCGGAAATACTCGCCCGCGAGCGGCAGCGTGTCGGTCGCCCAGCGGTCGAACATCCGGTACGATTTCACGAACTCGTCGTTCCAGATGTTGTCCCAGAGCTGGATCTGGCCGACGACGCGCGCGGCCGGCCGCAGCATGTCGAACGACTGCAGGATCAGCTCGGGCGGCATGTTGCCGGTGCTGTCGATCAGGCGGTCGACGTCGAAGTAGCGGCGGTCGGAGAAATTCGAGAACAGCTTCATCTCGCGGAAGTCGATCGGCGTGGTGAAGCAGATCAGGTTCTTCATCGGCCCGTCGTTGAAGATCGAGCCATAGAGCAGCGACAATACGCCGCCGAAGCAATAGCCAATCACCGAGACGTCCTTTTCGCCGGAATCCTGCTGCACCCGGCGGACTGACTCCGGAATGAAGTCGAGGACGTAGTCCTCCATGCGCAGCGATTTCTCCTCGGGCTTCGGCGCGGTCCAGTCCAGCATGTAGACGTCGAAGCCGCGCTTGAGCAGGAATTCGATGAAGCTCTGCCCCGGCACCAGATCGAGGATGTAGCCGCGGTTGGTGGTCGCCATCACGATCAGGACCGGCACGCGATAGACTTCGCTGGCCTGCGGGCGGTAGTGATAGAGGTTCATGGTGCCGCGTGAATACAGCACGTCCTTCGGTGTCTCGCCGAGCGTGGGACCGGAGCTCGAGAAGTACTCGACGCCCTTGATGCTGCGCTGGATCGCGCGCTGCACCTCGGACTGGACCCGCTCGGAGATCGAGGCGAAATCAAACGGGGTGGGAGCATTCATTTGCTGTCTCCCTCCGATGGCGGGCGCCTGGTGCGCGGCGGCCGTGGCGTTGCGCCGTGGCCGTCGTCCGGCGCCAGCGAATTGTGATGCACCTGCTGCAGCAGCGTCTTGATCTCGTTGAGCTGGTTCTCCATCGACTGCAGCCGCTCCGCCATCCCGACGAGCTGGGCGCGGCTCGGCAGGTTCATCGCCAGCAGATATTTCTCCATCAGCTCGCCGAGCTGCTTCTGCGCGCCCGCCGCAACGCCGCCGGCTTGATTCATCACCTTCGAGAATTCAGGCGAGCTCATCAACTGGTTGCCGAAGGAGTTGAACCCCTTCTCCATCTCGCCAATCATCGCCTGCCAGATCACGGCAGGGTCGTTGCCCTTGTCGGCCATGTGGCCCTCCTCCACAGCAATCTCGAGCGCTTGTCGCGCTTCGGTTTGTTTGTTTGTGCCATACGACACTGTTGCCATTGATCGGTCAACTGCGCGGCGCGCCCAGCGACGTCGAAGCTCTTCTGCGCTGCGTCAATCCATGGCAGCATGCAGGTTCCTGACCGCGAATCCAGGAGAGGACGCCCGTGACCACGCTCGCTCATCAGTTGCCGCAATTAACCCGCGCCAACGGCATAGACATCTGCTACGAGATATTTGGCGATGCGAATGCGGAGCCGCTGCTGCTGATCATGGGCCTCGGCGCCCAGATGATCCATTGGGACGACGAGTTCTGCCGTCAGCTCGCCGCGCGCGGTTTTCGCGTGATCCGGTTCGACAACAGGGATATCGGCAAGTCGTCTCGACTGAGCGGCGGCAAGCGGTTGGGTGCGCTCGAGCTCATCAAGCTGCGCTTCCTGAAGATCCCGGTCGCGGCGCCCTACAAACTGGCCGACATGGCACGGGACACGATCGGGCTGATGGACGCGCTCGGCATCCGCAAAGCGCATCTGGTCGGCGCCTCGATGGGCGGCATGATCGCGCAGGAGGTTGCGATCACCTTTCCCGAGCGCGTGCTCTCGCTGACCTCGATCATGTCGACCACAGGCAATCCAAAGATCCCCGGCCCGACCCGCGAGGCGACCGCGGTGCTGATGGCGCCGCCGCCGAAGAGCAAGGAAGAGTATTTCGTCCGCTACGGCCAGACCTGGAAGGTGTTGCGCAACGGCTCGTTCCCCGAAGACGAGGCGCTCGATCCGGAGCGCGCGCGGCGCACCTTCGAGCGTGGCCTCAACCCGGAGGGCGTCGGCCGCCAGCTCCGCGCCATCCTCGCCTCCGGCAGCCGCAAGGAACGATTGCGCAGCGTCAAGGCGCCGACGCTGGTGATCCACGGCACCGTCGATCCGCTGGTGCATCCCGAGGGCGGCAAGGACACCGCGGCCTCGATCCCCGGCGCAAAGCTGCTGATGATCGAGGGCATGGGCCATGCGCTGCCGATCCCGATGTGGACGCAGATCATCGACGCCATCGACAAGCACGCGCATGGCGCCGCGGCAAAGGCGGCGTGAGGCCAGTATCTCCTGGTGACCATGTGAGCCGGGGGTGCGTTCTTCCGGCCGCGTCATGGAGGCGGTAGAGAGCGGGATGCGCCGCGCGGGCCGCGCGCCGTCAGCCTCGGGAGTCACCAGATGAAGACCCTTCTCCGGCCACGGACAGCCGTCGCCGCTCTCCTCCTCGCGCTTGCGTCTTCCACAGCGATGGCCGCACCCAGCGAGGCGCAACAGGAAGCCAACCGCAAGGCGGTGCTGGCCTTCTACGACAAGGGGCTGAACCAGAAGGACGCCGATGCTGCGCTCGCCTATGTCGGCAACCGTTATGTGCAGCATAATCCCGGTGCGGCCGATGGCCCCGACGGCTTCCGCAAATTCATCGGCTTCCTGCGCGAGAAGTTTCCGAACTCGCACAGCGAGATCAAGCGTTCGTTCGTCGACGGCGACTACGTGATCCTGCACGTCCACGCCGTGCGCGAGCCCGGCACCCGCGGCAACGCGATCGTCGACATCTTCAAGCTCGAGGACGGCAAGATCGTCGAGCATTGGGACGTGGTGCAGCCGATTCCGGAAAATCCGGCGAACAACAACACGATGTTTTGAGGTTCACCTCTCCCTTGGGAGAGGTCGGCGCGCAGCGCCGGGTGAGGGGTTACGGTGTCTCGTGGGAGCTGCGCCCCCTCACCCGATTTGCTTCGCAAATCGACCTCTCCCCAATGGGGAGAGGTGAAGCGAGCACGTAGCCAGCAATTCAAGTCTACCCACCATGCGCTAGCGGCTGCGGCCGAGCCAGCGCTGCGTCGGAAACAGTTGCACCTGCCAGCGGCGGGCCGCCGCGCCCCACACGCCCCTCGGCATGAACAGCATGATCAGGATGGCGAGCGTGCCGAGCACCACCAGATAGAGGCTGCCATACTGGGCGAGCCAGGTGACGAGCCCCCAGAGCAGGAGCACGCCGACCATCGGACCTTCGATCGTACGCACGCCGCCGATCACGACGATGAAGATCACGTACGCAGTCCAGTCGGTGACGCTGAAGGCGGCATCGGGCGAGATGCGCGCCTTCTGCAGATAGACCACCGCGCCGACCATGCCGGTGGCGAAGGCGACCGCGATCCACAGCAGATGGCGGATTCGCGCGGTGCGGACGCCGACGCTGCGCGCCGCCGGCCCATTGTCACGGCTGGCCGCCAGCGCAAGGCCATGGCGCGAGCGGATGAAAGCGTAGATGCCGAGCGTGACCAGCACGGCGAGCAGCAACGCCAGCCAGTAGACCAGCACGTCGCGCGCCGCCGCCGGGCGCAAGCCTAGCAGCGCCTGCACCGCCTTCAGCCCGAACATCTGCGACAACTCGCCGGGCGAGATCGACATCCCGGTGCCGCCGCCGAGCGACTTGAACTGGGCGCAGATCAGCCGCAGCGCCTCGGCGGCCACCCAACTGCCGATCGCGAAATAAGGTCCTTCCAACCGGAACAGCAACGGCCCGAGCAGCGCCGCGATCAGCGCCGCGAACAGGCCGGCCAGCGGGATCGCCGCAACGGGATCGAGCCCGGCCATCACGATGCCGGCGAACAGTGCATAGGCGCCGAGCCCGACAAACGCCTGCTGCCCGACCGACACCAGCCCGCCCCACCCGGCCAGCACGTTCCAGAGTTGCGCCAGCGTCAGCATGGTGAGGACGAAGATCAGATCCTGAATCAGGTTGCGCGATGCGATCGCCGGCAGCGCGGCAAGCACCACCACCAGCGCGATGCCGGCCACGGCCGCGATGCGCGACCGGCGCGTGCCGACCCTGATTTGCCACACTGGCACACCTGCCGGGCACTGCTCCCGGCCAGCCGGCATATCGATGCTCTCGACGCTCATGTCCGCCTCGCCGGAAAGAGACCGCGCGGCCGTACCATCAACACGGCCAGGAACGTGAGATGGCCGGCGAGGATCTGCCACTCCGGATTGATCCGGCCCCCGATCGCCTGCGCGAGCCCGAGCACGATGCCCCCGGCCAGCGTGCCCCACAGGCTGCCGAGGCCGCCGATGATCACGGCTTCGAACGCATAGAGCAGCCGCGCGGGACCGATCGACGGATCGAAGCTGGCGCGGATGCCGAACACGATTGCGGCGATCACCGAGACCGCGAGCGAGAGCCCGACCGCGATCGCATAGACATTGCGCTCGTTGACGCCCATCAATTGCGCGATCGCGGGATTATCGGCGGTGGCGCGGAAGGCGCGGCCGAGCGAGGTGCGATAGAAGATCAGCTGAAGCAGCGCGACGGCGGCGATCGCCGTCACCAGCGCGGTCAGCGGCGCGAGGCCAACGCTGAGGCCAGGTGCCAGCGTCACCGACGAGGATTCGAAGGCGCCGGCTTGCAGGCGGCGGCTGTCCGCGCCATAGCCGAGCAGCAGCCCGTTCTGGATCACGATCGACAGGCCGAAGGTGACGAGCAGCGGCGGCAGGATATCGTCGCCGAGCACCCGCTCCAGCACCAGCCGCTGCAGCACGAAGCCGAGCACGAACATCGCAGCGACAACCAGCAGGGATGCGGCCGCGAGCGGCAGGCCAAGCGCGGTGGTGGCGCTGAGCACCAGATAGGCGGCGAGCAGGATCAGGTCGCCATGCGCCAGATTGACCAGGCGCATGATGCCGAAGATCAGCGACAGGCCGAGCGCGAACAGCGCATAGACGCCGCCGAGCAGCACGCCTTCGATGATGGTGTCGAATCCGCTCATCGCTCCCTCATGCTCCGAAATAGGCCGCGCGGATCGTGTCCTGATCCACGTCCTTGGGCCGTCCACTCAGCGTCACGCGACCTTCCTGCAGGCAATAGAAGCGGTCGGCGGCCCGCAGCGCGCGGGCGATGTCCTGCTCGACCAGCACGACCGCGGTGCCGCCAGCGCGAATCTGCGGCAGCATCCGGTAGATGTCCTCGACCACGATCGGCGCGAGGCCGAGGCTGATCTCGTCGCACAGCAACACCGAGGGATTCGACATCAGCGCGCGGCCGATCGCCACCATCTGTTGCTGGCCGCCGGACAATGCCGTCACGGCACCGCGCCGCCGTTCCCTGAGCACCGGAAACATCCGGTAGACCGCGGCGAGATCCCACGGCGTGCTGCGCTCGCCGCCATAGGCGCCGATCAAGAGATTCTCCTCGACGCTGAGCGACGGAAACAGCTGACGGCCCTCCGGCACCAGCGCAAGGCCGAGCCGCACGATGCTGGCGGCGGACGCATCGCCGATCGCCCGGCCATCGAGGCGGATGGCATCGGGACGGTTCTTCACGAGACCCGCGAGCGACTTCAGCATCGTCGACTTGCCGGCGCCATTGGCGCCGATCACCGCGACTGCCTCGCCTTCCGCCAACTCGAAATCGATCCCGAACAGCGCCTGGAAGTCGCCATAGAACGCATCGAGCCCTGACACATTGAGCAGCGCGGTCATGCCGGCACTCCCATGTAGATGGTCTCGACCTCGCGCGAGCGCATCACCTCGGCGGGTAGCCCCTGCGCCACCACCTTGCCGAAGTTCAGCACGACCAGCCGCTGCACCACCGCGAGCAGCGCGTGCACCACATGCTCGATCCAGATGATGCCGACACCTTCGGCGTGGATGGTGCGGATGGTTTCGACCAGCTCATGGCATTCGGCGTCGGTGAGACCGCCTGCAATCTCGTCGAGCAGCAGCGTGCGCGGCCTGGTGGCAAGCGCCCGCGCCAGCTCGAGGCGCTTGCGATCGAGCAACGGCAGGCTGCCGGCGAGCCGGTTGGCCTTGGCCTCGAGGCCGGTCAGATCAAGCATGCGGCCGCAGTGCTGGACCGCGTCGGTCTCGGACAATCCGCCGCCGAACTGGGCGGCAACGGCTAGATTCTCGAACACCGAGAGATGATCGAACGGCTGCGGAACCTGGAATGAACGGCCGATCCCGGCACGGCAGCGCGCCTCGGGCGAGAGACCCGTGATGTCGACGCCATCGAGGACGATGCGGCCGGCATCCGGCCGCAGCAGCCCGGTTATCAGGTTGAACAGCGTCGACTTGCCGGCGCCGTTCGGCCCGATCACGCCCAGCGCCTCGCCGGACGAAAGGGTCAGGTCGATGGCATCGGCAACGACGATGGCGCCGAACCTTTTCGAGACGGAATGGAGTTCGAGCATATCAGCTCACCGCATGGATCCGCTGGGAGAAGATGCGCGGACGTGGCCGCGCATCCTCGATCGACGATTTGCCTGCGACGTGCTCGCTAGCTCAGCGCCTGCATGTCGCCGCCGAGCGGAATCTGCGGCGCCAGTCTGTTGTCCGTGATCACCATGTCGTATCTGTCGCCGTTGAGCCGCCATTGGCCGCCGACCAGCGGCGTCTTGGCGATGTTCTTCGCCGCGAACGGCGGCACCGTGCTGGAGCCGAATGCGACCTGGCCGACGATCGTATCGAGCTTGGTGGCGCCGATTGCTTTCGCGAGCGCCGCGCCGTCGCTCGGATCGCTGGAGCGCTTGATGGCGTCGATCGCGACCTCGAACAGCGAATGCACGAAGCCGATCGGCTGGGTCCATTGCTTGCCGGAGGCCTGCTCATATCCCTTGGCGAGATCGGCCGCGCTGACGCCGCTGAGGCTCGACTTGTAAGGATGCGTCGGCGTCCACCACACCTCGGTCGAGATGTTGTTGCCGCCCTTGCCGAGCGCCTGCACCGATGCTGGGAACAAGAGCGCCTTGGCGACCGACACGACTTTCGGCTTCAGCCCCTTCTGCCGCGACTGGTTCCAGAACGTGGTGAAGTCGGGCGGAATGATCACGCCGGTGATGATCTCGGCGTCGGCGCCGCGGAACGCGGCGATCTGCGAGCTGAAATCGTCGGTAAGGTTCTGGAAGCGGCCGGGATCGGTGAGCTTGAAGCCCTGCTTGGCCATCACAGGCGGGAAGCCGATCGTGGTATCGCCCCATGCATTGCCGTCGGCATCGTTCGGAAACAGCGCGCCAACCGATTTGTTGGTCGCGACCTGGCTCCACATGCTGGTGAAGACGCCGATGACGTCCTCCAGCCCCCAGAAATAGTGGAAGGTGTAGTCGAACGGCTTCCAGCTCTTGGGATCGCCGGGATTGGCCTGCCGGCCGATGAAGTTGGTCTGCCACGGCGCGACGGAGGAGATGCACGGCACCTGCTCGAGCTCGCACTGCGTCGCCACCGGATTATTGGTTTCAGGCGTGGCGCCGACCACGATCAGGCTGACATTGTCGCGGGTGATCAACTCCTTGGCGACTTCAGCGGCGCGGTTCGGATTCGACTGGCCATCCTTGGTGACGACTTCGACCGGATAGGTCTGCGATCCAACCTTGACGCCGTCCTTGATGAATTTCCGGAATTCGCCGAGCACGAAGTCGTCGGCTTCGGCGAATGCTGCGAGCGGGCCGCTCTTCGGAGAGACATAGCCGATCTTGATCGGCTTGTTGGCGGCGCGCACGGCCGGCGCGAACAACGTCGTGCTACCTGCGGCGGCGAAACCACCGGCGATGCCCTGCAGCACCCGGCGGCGATCGAAAGACATGACGCTCAATTCGTCCTTGCTCATTTTCCCCTCCTTGATGCAAGCCGGTCCCATGCCGGCTGCCGTTCATTTCGTTCTGAAAAAGGATTGCCGGCGTCGCGCCGCAATCACGCGGCGGCGACGGACTTCGCTTGCGCGCTGCGGCCGAGGATCTGGCCGAACACCTCGAGCAGCACATTGGAGGCGTCAGCCGCCGCCTCCTTGGCGCGCCAGGCGACATACATGTCGGGACGCACCAGCACGCAGCCGTCCTCGTCGACCTCGCTCTGGCGATACCAGTCGGCATAGATGTCGAGTGCGTCGCAGCCCTGCGGGCCGATCGTCACGACATCGACCGGCAGGCCGTAGGCCGTCTCGACCGCGGCGGCGGCCGTCTTCCAGCCATCGCCGCCGATTCCTGTGAGCAGCGTGAAGCGGCCCTTGCCGGTGAGATCGAGCGTCGATTTGCGCTCGCCTTGATGCTCGACCCAGACATGCGGCAAATGCGCGCCGGGCCAGGTGGTGGCCTGATAATACAGCTCGTGATCCCGGGTGAAGGCCGGCATCGATGTGCCATCGGAGACCACGGCGGTCGAGGCGTAGCGCTGGTTCAGCTCGACGCCGTGGCAGTTGAACTCGTAGCTCTTGTTGGCGATGGCCTCATAGAGCTTCTTGCGGCGCGCCTTGCCCTCAGTGGTCGGCGCCTTGCGCGCCGCGATCGCCTTGCGCGCTTCCGCCGGATCGGTCGAGGCGACGAGGCCCACCGCCTCGAAGATCGGCGGGAAGTCGCCGATGCTCTTGTTGGCGCGGGTCACGATCTGCTTGCCGACCGGCTGCCGCTCCGCCGAATAGGTCTCGAGCAGCGACGGCGCGGCGTGGCCCTCGAGCACCAGCTTCAGCTTCCAGCAGAGATTATAGGCATCCTGGATCGAGGTGTTCGAGCCGAGGCCGTTGGTCGGCGGGTGGCGATGCACGGCATCGCCGACGCAGAACACCCGGCCCGACGAATAGTGGCCGGCATACATCTCGTTCACGGTCCAGGTCGAGGTCGAGCGAACCTTGACCTCGAGCGTCTCGTCGCCGACGAGGTTGCGGACGATCGAGATCGCCTCGTCGTTGGAGAGCTTGCGCTCGCCCTGCTCGATGTCGTAGCCCCAGATGATCAGCCATTCGTTCCACGGCCGCACCATGCGGATCAGGCCGGCGCCGATGCCGCCGATCTCAGCGCCTGGCTGCAGCACCCAGTACAGCACGCTCGGCCGGTGCGCGACGTATTTGCTCAGGTCGGCCTGCACGATGATGTTCATGCTGCCTGCGCGGCCCATCTGCCCTTCCATCGGCAATCCGATCACTTCGGCGACCCGGCTGCGGCCGCCGTCGGCGCCGATCAGATATTTGGCGCGGATCTGATAGGTCTCGCCGGACAAGCGATCTCTCACCGTCGCGGTGACGCCGTCGGCATCCTGCACCAAATCGACGAACTCGGTGTTGAAGCACAGCGAGGTGCCGCGCTGGCCGGCCGCCTCGATCAGGATCGGCTCGAGGAAATTCTGCGGCAGGTCGCAGATGCGCGCGGGACTGGCGAGGTCGTAATCCGCCTTGCGCGAGGGATGGTTGCCCCACGAATACAGCCGGCCGAACTCCTCGCCGGCGAGGCTCTCGCAGAACACATTGTTGGCCATCAGATGCTGCGGCACCGCCTGCGCGACCGCCTTCTCCTCGAGGCCGAGATCGCGCAACACCTCCATCGCGCGCTGATTGGTGATGTGGGCGCGCGGCGTGTCGGCGAGCCAGCCATATTTGGTCACCAGGATGTGCTTGACGCCGTACGTGCCGAGCAGTGCCGCCGCCGTCGCGCCAGCCGGGCCACTGCCGACGACAAGTACGTCGGTCTCAACAGGTTTGCTGGTCATGGTCCTCTCCTTGGTCATGTTGTTGGTTGTGATCGTTATTCCGCGGCCATCATCGGCTGCGGCACCAGGCCTGCGCCGGGCTTCATCTGGAAGTCGTAGGTCATCAGGTGCCACGGGCTGGAGACGCGCTCGCCGTTCGGCAGCATTGGTTCGCTCTTCGGCTCGACGCGTGCGATGAGCTCGTCCTTGACGCCGAACACCGCGTCGCTGCGCAGATAGTCGTCACCGTCGAGGAAGACGTGGGTGATCAGCGGCTCGTAGCCTCCGGCCTTGACCAGGAAATGCACATGCGCCGGCCGCATCGGATGACGTTTCGTCGCGGTGATCAGATCGCCGACCGGACCGTCGGTCGGGATCGGGTAGCTGCACGGCAGGATGGTGCGGAACGAGAAGCGGCCGTCGGCATCGGTGACGAAGCGCGCGCGCAGCGATGGGCCGTGCGCCGCGTAGTCCGCCTTCTGCGAATCGTAGAAGCCGTCGGCGTCGGCGTGCCAGACATCGATCTCGGCGCCGGCGAGCGGCTTGCCGGCAAGGTCGGTGACGCGGCTCTGCACGAACATCACTTCGCCGTCGATCCCTTCGGAGATGTTGGCGCCGTGCGGCGTGACGCGGTGCTCGCCGACATAGAACGGCCCGAGCACCGTGGTCTCGGTCGCGCCCTCGCGCTCGCGGTGATTGACGGCGTCGACCAGCATCGAGACGCCGAGCACGTCGGAGAGCAGGATGAACTCCTGGCGCAGCGGCGTGCAGGTCTGGCCGGTGCGGGTCAGGAATTCGATCGCCTGATTCCATTCCTCGAAGGTGAGCTCGGTGCGGCGCACCAGATCGTGCAGCGACTTGACCGTCTCCTCGATGAGAAACTTCAGCCGCTTGTTCGGCGTGTTGGCGAAGCTGCGGATCACCTCGTCGGTGAGATCATGCTCGTTGAAATTGGCCATCATGTTGTTCCTTGATCTTGAGATGTCGGTGCTGCGCAGGCGCGTCGCCGCGCCAGGCCGCCGCGATCAGGTCCTGGATCGCGACGCGCTCTATAGGTCTTGGATTGGCATAGGGGCTGCGCACTGCCATCTCGGCGGCGCGCGCGATGCCGTCCTCGGGCATGCCGATGTCGGCCAGCCGGCGCGGCAGTCCGAGCCGGCGCGCGAGGTCGAACAGCGCTTGCGGCGCATCCGTCGTGCGCAATGCGCGCGCAATCCGGGCCATCGCGTCCGGCGCGGCGGCGGCGTTGTAGGCCGCCGCATGCGGCAACACGATCGCGTGGGTTTCGGCGTGCGGCAGGTCGAACATGCCGCCCAGCACATGGCAAAGCTTGTGGTGCAGCGACATCCCGACCGCGCCAAGGCAGACGCCGCATAGCCAGGCGCCGTAGAGTGCATCGCGCCGCGCGCCGGGATCGGCGGGTCCAGTCATGATGCGCGGCAGTGCGCGGGCAAGCGCGGCGATGCCGTCCTCCGCCATCAGCGAGGTCAATGGATTGGCGTCGGGCGCATACAGCGCCTCTACCGCGTGAGCGATCGCGTTCAGGCCGCTGGCGGCGGAGACATGCGGCGGCAGGCTGACGGTGAGATCGACGTCGTAGATGACGGTGTCCGGCACCAGATCCTGGGAGTGCTGCGTGGTCTTGATGCCGTTCGTGGTTTCGCCAAGGATTGGCGTCATCTCCGAGCCGGCATAGGTGGTCGGCATCGCGATGTGCGGCAGCCCGGTGCGCAGCGACAGCGCCTTGCCGAGCCCAACCGTCGAGCCGCCCCCGATCGCAACCAAGCCGTCGATGTCATGGGATTCAACGATGCGAAGCGCTTCGTTGGTGATCTCGACCGGCGTATGCATGCGCGCGCCGGCAAACGTTCCTGCGAGCCGGTCGCCGAGGCCCGCGCCAAGCCGGCGTCCGAGATCCTGCTGCTCGGGGGGTGGTCAGCACCAGCGCCCGCTTGATGCCGAGGCGCTCGGTCTCCTCGCCAAGCCGCGCCGAGGTGCCGGCGCCGAACACCACGCGATATTGCTGCGAGCAGTAGGCAAAGGCGCCCTGACCGGTATCACCGGCCCCAATGATCGGCGGGCGTACGGCATCGGACGCTGCGATGCTCATGGCATTTCTCCCAACCGGCGGACCGGCAAATTTCACCTTGTTGGGAGAAAGCTAGCGGTAGGCGGCGGTCGCGGGCCTGCACGAAACCGGAGAGAATCTGCACAAAACCGGAAAAATCGTCAGCCCGGATGAGGCGGAGCAGCGCCCCTCGTCTGACCCCGCCCGCTACGCGCTAGTGGCTGCGCCGGTATCGCCCCGGCGTCACGCCGGTGAAGCGGCGGAACATCCGCGTAAAATGCTCCTGATGCGAGAAGCCGCAGGCCAGCGCAATGTCGGCGAGACCGTGCGTCTCGTCGGCCAGCAGCGCCCTGGCGCGCTCGATGCGCAGATTGAGCACGTATTGGTAGGGCGAGACGCCGCTGGTCGCCTTGAACAGGCGTACGAAATATTCGGTGCTGCGGCCGCACAGCTCGGCCAACTGGTCGAGCCGGATGTCGGTGTCGAGATTGGCGTCGACGAATTCGCGGATGCGCGCCATCTGCCTGCTGCTGAGCAGGTTCGGATGCTTGCCGGCCTCCACGCTCGGCTTGTGGAAGTTGATCGCGACAAAGCGGTTGGCGATCGCCTGCGCGATCGGATCGACGAACAGCGACGAGGCCGGCAGGCCGCCGGTGATGGTCTCGCCGATCGCCGCGGCGAGATGCTCCAGCACGGCATCCTGATCGCCGAGCATTGGCGCCAGCCCGCCGATCAGGCTGGACGCCCCGTCTTGGCCCGCGAATAGCTCGGATCGCAGATAGATGTGGGTGGATTCCAGCGCCTCACGCAAAACCACGTTGCAGCTGTGCCCGGCCGGCAGGAAGAACACGCCGCCGCGCGGGATGTGCCGGGCGACCGACTTGCCGTCCATCACATAGGTGATGTCGACCGGACCGCCGCGGTGCAGCACCATCAGATTGTCCGACAGCGCGTGGAAATGCCCGTCAAAGGGCCGCTCGCGCTGGACCGAGGCATACGCCGACGACCAGCCGAGCCCCTCGCTCGAGCCACGGAATTCGGCCTGGAAGCGGTTCAGGATCCCGTGCGTCTCCTGCACCCCAAAATTCGACGTCGCCTGCATCCGGCAGTCCGAGGGCTCGAGGCTTCACGTGCCGGTCGAGTGAAACCCAACGGCCATGGATTTTCAACACAATCGAACCGACGGCTCCCCGCGGCGACCTTGCTGCGTCGCAATAGCTGGGCTTCTATTCCTTGACCGCAAGCCAGATCACGTGGCGTACACCGCGGCCACGCCCCGTGGCACGGACCGCAATCTCGTTGACCACGAACCCGGCCCGGGACAGCGATTTCGGGAACCTGGCGTTCGGACCGGACGACCAGACGGCAAGCACGCCGTCGCGCCGCAACGCGGCGTTTGCGGCCCGGAGGCCGGAGACGTCGTACAGCGCGTCGTTGGCCTTGCGGGTCAGCCCCTCCGGGCCGTTATCGACATCGAGGAGGATGGCATCGAAGCTGCGCGGATGGCGCGCGATCACGTCAGCAACATCCGCCTCCTCGATGCTCACGCGCGGATCGTTCAGGCTGTCGCCGAAGATCTCGGCCATCGGGCCTCTCGCCCAAGCGACCACGGCCGGCACCAGTTCGGCCACCATGATCTGCGCATCCGCTCCGAGCACTTTGAGCGCCGCCCGCAGCGTGAAGCCCATGCCGAGGCCGCCGATCAGAAAATGCGGTCGTGCGACCTTCTCGATCTTCCTCGCCGCGAGCGTCGCCAGCGCCTCTTCCGAGCCCGACAGGCGGCTGTTCATCAGCTCGTTGGTGCCGAGCATGATCGAGAATTCGCGGCCTCGCCGCATCAGGCGCAACTCACCTTCGGTGCCGGGAATGCGCGCGGTGTCGATCTTTTCCCATGGAATCATGCGGCGGCTTGTAGCATGGCCGATGCTCCCAAATCACCCATGCGTAGCCCGGATGGAGCGAAGCGAAATCCGGGAGCCGGTCGGTCCGCATCTGACGCTGTCCCGGATTTCGCTTCGCTCCATCCGGGCTACGAAAACCTACCCACCGGCCCAGACGTCGAGCACGTAGCGGTTCCTGGTGCCCATCTCCTCGATCCAGCGCGCGGCCGCATCGGCACCAGTGCCGGTACGTTCGCGATAGATCGACATCAACGTCGCCTTGACGTCGGGCTCCATCTTGCCGCCGTCGCCGCAGACATAGACGATCGCGCCCTTCTGGATCAGCTCCCAGACCCTATCCTTCTGTGCGGCAACGAGATGCTGCACATAGGTCTTCGGGCCATCGGCGCGCGAGAACGCGGTGAAGAGCTCACTGACGCCATCGGCGGCGAACGCCTTCAGCTCATCCGCATAGATGAAGTCCTGCTCCGGATGGCGGCAGCCGAAGAACAGCATCGCGGGGCCGAGCGTCGCGCCCCGTGCCTTGCGCGCGGCGCGCTCCTGCAGGAAGCCGCGGAACGGCGCGAGCCCGGTGCCCGGCCCGATCATGATGATCGGCACAGTGTTGTCGTCGGGCAGGCGGAAGCCGGCCTTGGTTTCCTTGATGGTGGCGTGGACGGTGTCGCCGGCTCTGCGGCGCGCCAGGTAATTCGAGCAGATGCCCTTGTAGATGCCGCGACCCGAGCTTGCCGGCGCCTCGACGACACCAACGGTGACGCTGCAGCGCTGCGCCTCGTCGGCCGGAGACGACGAGATCGAGTAATAGCGCGGCGCCAGCAGCGACAGCATTTCGAGGTAAAGGTGGAACGGCAGTTCGCAGGCCGGATATTCCTCGAGCAGATCGAACACCGATTTGCGCCGGGCCAGCACCTCGGTGCGATAGCGCTCGGCCGAGGCGTCGTCGTCGCCGACATAGGCCATCAGCTTCGGCTTGGTCACCGGGCAGCGGGTGTGCTCGGCCATGATCTGGATCTGCTTGCGGGTTGCGACCTGCTGCAACTCGACGAACTCGGTGAGTAGCCGGCCGACCGACACGGCATTGCCGACCGGCAGTTGCGCACGGCGGCCTTCCGAGACCTGCAGGCGGATCTGGTCGGCCGGCAGGAAGCCGAAGCGGCGGGCGACGGAATCGACCAGGGTCGGATCGTTACGCGGCACCACGCTGAGATGATCGCCGACGCGATACTTCAGGCTGGCCGGCAGCTCGACCTCGATATGCCGGGTCGAGCGCTCCGACGGATGGGCGCCTTCCTTGGTCTGCAGCTCGCTGTTGGCGAGCACCTTCATCGGCACTGCGCCGCCTTGCGTCACGATGGTGTTGACCGCGCCCTGCGCCACCGGCTCGATCGCATAAAGCGGTTCGTCCTCGGCGGTGCGGGTGAAATTCCAGTCGATGCCGAATTCCTTGGTCGCGACCTTCGCCGCCTCGGGGAACCATTTCTGGAACTGGCCGTCGAGATCGCTGCGGGCATCGCCCTCGCCGCGCGGATAGACCGCGCGGGCGCCATGCTTGGTCAACTGCTCGTCGATGAAGCGCGGCACCGACTGATAGGTCGCCGCCCAGTCGCTGTTGCCGCAGCCGAACACGGCGTAGCGCACCTTGGCGAATGCGTCCTTCGGCAGGTCGCTCTCCAGCCACTTGACGAATTGCGTCGCATTGTCGGGTGCTGCGCCATTGTAGGAGGCACAGATGATCAGGACGCCGCCCTCCTCCGGCAGCTTGCCGACATAGTCGTCCAGCGGGCCCAGCCGGGTGGCAAAACCGTTGATCTCCGAGAGATCGGCCATGCGGGTCGCGAGTTCCTCGGCCGAACCGAGGTTGGAGCCGTAGAGCACCAGCATCGGCGTGTTGTGGCCGGGGCGCGTGGTCGGCGCGCGCCGCGGCTTCGGCGCGGCCGCAACGGCGCCCGTGCTGCCGGCAAACGCGCCGCGATCCCTGTCGTCGCGCGGCCGCACCTTGATCCGGAAGCCATCGGGCTTGACAGTCAGCGTCTCCTTCAGATGCATCTGGTAACGATGCACGTCGAGCAGCTTGAAGCGTTGCAGGATCATCCCGATCGCCAGCGCCGCCTCGTGCATGGCAAAGCCGCGGCCGATGCAGGCGCGCTGGCCGTTGCCGAACGGCTTCCAGGCATTGATCGGGCGCTTGGCCTCGGCCTCGCGGCTGAAATTCTCGGGATCGAACACATCGGGGTTCGGGCCCCAGACAGAGGGATCGCGGTGCAGCGCCATCACCAGGATGGTGATGAAGGTGTTCTTCTTGAGCTTGTACTTGCCGCCGATCATCTCGTCGTTGAGCGGCGCGATGCCGTAAGCCGGCGCCGGCGGCCACAGCCGCAGCGCCTCCTTCAGGCATTGGGTGATGTAGGTGAGCTGCGTCACCTGCTGATAGGTCGGCCGCGCGTTGACGTCGGGACCGAGGACGCGATCGACCTCCTCATACGCCTTCTTCAGCACCTCCGGATGCTTCAGCAGCGCATAGATCGTGCACGACAACAGGCCAGAGGTGGTCTCGTGTCCGGCGATCAGGAAGGTATTGATCTGGTAGCGGATGTTGACGTCGTCGAGTTGCTCGCCGGTGGCGCGGTCGACGCCGGTCATCATCGCGGCCAGCATGTCCTTCTTGTCGTCGGTCACGTCGGTGTTGCCGCGGCGTTCGGCGATGATCTCGTCGACCATCTTGTTCATGAAGGCGACGTCGTCGGCGAGCGTCTTGCGCCGCTTCTGCATCCACAGGCCCTCGAGCGGCAGGCCGCGGGTCATCATGATGGTCTCGAGCGAGCGCACCAGCGATTCCACGAACGGGTGGTAGTCGCGGCGGTAGAACGAATTGAAGCGATAGTCGAAGCCGCACAGCCCGATGGTGTCGAGGGTCAGCGCCGTCATGTCGTGGACGACCTCGATCTCCTCGTCGGCGTTGAGCCGCTCCCATTTCTTGACCAGTTGCTCGGCGATATCGACCATGCTCGGGTGGTACGACTGCATGGCGCGGTTGCCGAACGGCTGCATCAGGATGTTGTGCGCCTTGCTCCAGTTCGGCTCCTTGGTGTCGGCGGTGAACAGCCCGTCGCCGCCGACCGCGCGCACCCGGCGCAGCGAGCCGCGCACCGCCTTGTCGAAGCGCTTCTCGTCGGAGAGCTCGTCGACCAGGTCATGGCCGGACACGACTACGAGCGGCGCGCCCATCATGTCGAGCCAGAAGATCGGGCCGAGCTCCTTGGAGAGCTTCACCAGATGCTGCACCGGCGCGGTCGAATCCAGCGACAGCATGTTGCCGACCACCGGCTTCGTCGGCGGATGCGGGATCGGACTCAGTCTGTTGCCGGACGCCATGTTGGAAGTGCCCCCTTGTCTTTCCACCCGTCATTGCGAGGAGCGAAGCGACGAAGCAATCCATCTCTCCTCATATGCGGGCAGATGGATTGCTTCGCTTCGCTCGCAATGACGGCTATACCGTCGCGTCGTCACCCAAATCGCCTCTTACGCCATTCGATCAGCTTGGCGCTGACTTCGTCAGGCTTTTCCTGCTGCGTCCAATGGCCGCTGTCCTTGACCAGATATTTTTCGAGGTCCGGCACCAACTTCTCCATGCCGTCGGCCGCCGAAGGCGGCAGCACCGCATCGTTCTCGGCCATGATCATCAGCGACGGCACCCGCACATTGTGGTCCAAGCCAGCGGAACGTTCCCAGTTGCGGGTGAAGTTGCGATACCAGTTGATGCCGCCGGTGAAGCCGGTCCTGGTGAAGGTGTCGACGAACACCTTCTTCTCGTCCGCTGACAGGATCGGGGTCCGCGGATCATGCTTGGCGTCGTAATTCGCGATCATCTGCGGGAACGCCAGATTGAGCCGGGCCGACGCCCCGACGCCGGCGATCGGCTGTTCGGGCGGCGCATCCGCGGGACGCGGCGCCGGCTTGCGCATGAAGGCATCGAAGGTCTGCTCGACCCGGCTGCCAAAAATCCGGTCCGGCTCGCGCGCCGGATCCTGGAACTGGACGATGTACATGTGGTCGCCGAAGCGCTGGCGGAACAGCGCGATCGGATCCATTGGCGCACGGTCCCAATGCGGCGTGTTGACGCCGACGACGCCGGCGACCCGTGACGGGTGCCGGAGCGGCATCTGCCAGACGACAAAGCCACCCCAGTCGTGACCGACGAAGATCGCCTTGTCGATCTTGAGATGGTCGAGCAGGCCGACCAGATCGCCGGTCAGATGCTCCATGTCGTAGGCCTCGACCGGCTCGGGCCGGTCGGTCGCGCCATAGCCGCGCTGATCCGGTGCAATCACCCGGATCCCGGCCTCGCCCAACGCCTTGATCTGGTGACGCCAGGAGAACGCCAGTTCAGGCCAGCCGTGGCACAACACTACGGGCGGCGTGTCGGTCCTGGGGCCGGCTTCGTAGAACCCCATGCGAATGCCGTTCGTCTCGGCGAACTGCAGCGGTGGCATATCGATCATTGAAGCAATTCCTATTCGGCCGCGCCCTTGATGTCGGCAGGCGGGGGAGCGAACGCCGCCTCGAGTGCATCGAATTCGAGCGGCAGCATGTCACACATCACCTGCACGTGGGGAATGATGTTGGCACCCACGATGAAGCCGAAATCGAGCTGATCGCGGTAGCTCTGCACGGTGATGTTGAGCGCAACGCCGTGGGTCGAGATCGAAACCGGGAAGATGTGCAGCAATTCGGCGCCCGCCGCGTACAACGTCTGCCGCGGCCCCGGCACGTTCGAGACCGTGATGTTGGTCGCCGGCGGCAGCACGTTGGAGAGGTCGGAGCGGCTGTAGAGCAGCGCCAGGATCTGCACCAGGATCGGCGCCCCCAGCAGCGAGATGTTGGTCACCTGCGGCACCAAAGCGCGCAGCGGATGCGACATCTCCTTGGACTTGGTGGACTGCGCGATGATGGTTTCCAGCCGCTTCTTGGGATCCTCGATGTCGGTGGCGATCGAGCAGATCATGCCGAACACCTGGTTGTTGGACTCGGCATTACCCTCCTCGCGCAGCGAGATCGGCACGCCGGCCGTCAGCGACTTGTTCGGCAGCGCGCCCTGGCTGATCAGATAGCGCCGCACCACGCCGGAGGCGAGCGCCAGCACGACGTCGTTGAGCTTGCCGCCGGAGGCTTTCGCCAGCGCCTTGGCGCGCGACAGCGAGATCGAGGTACCGGCAAAGCTGCGCTCCGACGAGATCGCCTTGTTGAGGATGGTCGGCGGCGAGGCCATCGCCTGCAGGCTTTCGCGCGACCGGGGATCGGCGACCTTGGCGACGACGTCGGACAGGCTCTTCATGACGGTCGGCATCGAGCCCGCGAACTTCACCGCGCTCTCGATCTGGAACATGGCGTTGTCGAACAGGATCGAGCCGAGGTCGCTCTTCCCGGAGCGGGGCAGCTCGAGGTTCTTCTGCGCGGCAGCGGCCGCCTCGAACGGCTGGGTCCACAGCTGCTGATAGGCGTCGATCAGATTGGCGGCGATGTCGCGCGGCTCCTGCGCGACCTTCTTGGCGCCCGGCGGCTCGATCTCGCGCGGCACCGGCGTCAGGTCGTAGATCATGCTGGTCAGCGCAGCGCCGGCGCCGCCGTCGATGCAGGCGTGGTGCATCTTGGAATAGAGCCCGATCTCATTGTCCTTCATGCCCTCGAAGACATAGAACTCCCAGAGCGGGCGGGCGCGGTTCAAGAGCTTGGCGTGCATCCACCCGACGATTCGCTCCAGCGTGGCACGGTCGCGTGGCGCAGGCAGGCTGGCGCGGAAGATGTGACGGTCGATGTCGAACTGGTCGTCCTCGACCCAGGACGGATGGTCGATGTCGAGCGGCGCCTTCTGCAGCCGCGCCTTGAGGATCGGCGCGATGTGCAGCCGCGAGGCGATCATCGCCTTGAATTCCTCGAAGAAGTCGCCCTTGTAGCCGTCGGGCAGCCGGAAGATCGCCATGCTGCCGACATGCATCGGCATTTCCGGCGTTTCCAGATACAGAAACGATGCGTCCAACGAGGACAGCTTCTTGGCGTCGCTCATGATCTCCTCCCGAGAGCCAACTCACGCGGGCGCCTTGGCGGCGCTTCTCGTCGTTAGGATAGTGCCTGTTCTGCCGGCCCGTAGGCAATGGCAAAGGGGCCCGACCGGTCAAAATGCCGGAACTCGCCTTCCGGCTGTGCCAGCCGGTCCGCGATCGCCCACAAAGCTGCGGGGTTGACGCCGAGGCCGAGGTGGCTCGCGAGATGCACCTCGATGTTCTCGGCGCTCTCCGACGGGCGCACCCGCGAGGTCCGCCAGTTCACGATGCCGTCGGTGCGGGAATAGATCGAGGTTGTCGGCACCGGCATGTCGCCGGCAATCGCGGCGCGGATTTCGGGAATGTCGTCGACCGCCTCGCCGGACAGCAGCTCATAGAGCCGCGTCGCATTGGTGGCGCGGATGTCGTCGGCGAACGGACAGCCCAGCGTCACGATCGAGCGCACCAGGTCCGGCATCTGCGACGCCAGGTCGCGCGCATAGACGCCGCCGAGGCTCCAGCCGATGATCGAGACCTTGCGCCCTGACGCCTCATGGACCCGCTTCAGCAGGTCGCGCAGCGCAGCCCGCCTGCTGGAGATGCCGCCGAAATTGCGGCCCATGTTCCAGGCATAGGCGTCGTAGCCAAGCTCCTTCAGATAACGCCGCATCGGCGCCATCGACAGGTCGCTGGCGAGGAAGCCCGGCAGCGCCAGCACCGGATGGCCATCGCCCTTCGGCGCCTGCATCAGCAGCGGCGACAGCAGCAGGCTCGAATTGAGTTCGAGCACGCCGCGCGCTTCCGCCAGCATCAGGAACAGGCTAGGCGGGCGCAATCGGCGTTCGGTCGCATCAACGCTCCCTTTCGCGGCCGCCACTATTTCTTATCCTTCTTGCCCGCGCCGCCGAAACCGGCCATCGCCACGAACATGTCCTGGAAGCGCTCGGCGAGCTTGGGATCGAAGGTGAACCAGCTCTGCATCAACGCTTCCGGCGAAACCTTGTCGATGTTCGACAGCATCTGCTGTTGCAGCCTGTCCATCACCGCGTTCTGCATCGGTGCCACGTCCGGCAGGCCGAAGAACTGCCGCGCTTCAAGGGGCGTACAATCTATCTCGACGTTGACCTTCATATCCGCCTCCTCAAATGCGCCTGACCCGCCTAAGTATCGCCGGGACGGGGTCGGTCACGCAAGCGAGCCGTACCTGCCCCGATGGATAGTCGGCCTCAATCATCCGTTATGGTCAACCGAACCGTTTCGAGCGGCCGGCGCAAACGGGGCTCGCCGGCGGTCATTCCGGGACCAGCAAGCGGCACTCCGAAAGTCGAATGTCACGCGCCCGCACCGACCGCCTACTCTCATCTCGCATTCATTGCGCTGCACCCGCGCGAGGCGATTAACCCTTTGGGAAATCGCGCTTGCGCGGCCGGTAAACTCTGGCAACATGCATCAATAATACCAGCCGGACAAAGCAGCCGGCGGACAAAAACGGGGACGCGGGATCACATGTCGGTACGTTGGAGTTTGTTTGCGGCGACCGCCGTCGCGCTCATCGCCTTTGCCTTGCCGGCATCGGCCCAGACGCTGAAATATGCCAATCAGGGCGAACTGAAGTCGCTGGACCCCTACACGCTGAAGGAAACCACGACGATCGCGCATCACGCCCATGTCTATGAAGGCCTCACCGCGCGCGACAAGGACCTCAAGATCATTCCGGCACTGGCGGAAAGCTGGGAGACGCTGACCCCGACCAAATGGCGCTTCCATCTGCGCAAGGGCGTGAAATTCCACAATGGCGATCCCTTCACCGCCGACGACGTGCTGTTCTCCGCCGACCGCGTCCGCGCCAAGGGCTCCAATTTTCTCAGCAACGTCCCGGCCGACGCCAAGTTCACCAAGGTCGACGACTACACCGTCGACGTGACGCTGGACTCGCCCAATCCCATCCTGACCTCGCAATGGGATAGCTGGTACATCATGGACAAGAAGTGGTGCGAGGAGAACAACTCGGTCGCACCGACGCCGGCCTCCGCGACCACGCCGAGCTACGCGGCGCTGCACGAGAACGGCACCGGTCCGTTCACGATCGAGAGCCATCAGCCCGGCGTGAAGACCGTGTTCAAGGCGTTTCCGGGCTATTGGCGCAAGCCCGAGCATAATCTCCAGGAGATCATCTTCACCCCGATCGGCTCCGACGCCACCCGCGTTGCCGCGCTGCTCTCGGGCGAGGTCGATGTCATCGAACCGGTTCCGCTCCAGGACATCCAGCGCGTCAATTCCAGCGGCATCGCCACCGTCATGACCGCGCCGGAGATCCGCACCATCTTCATCGGCATGGATATGGCGCGCGATGAGCTGCTGTACTCCAACGTCAAGGGCAAGAATCCCTTCAAGGACATCCGCGTCCGCGAAGCCTTCTACAAGACGATCGACGTCGATCTGATCAAGACCCGCGTGATGCGCGGCATGTCGACGCCCTCGACGCTGATGATCGCGCCCGAGCTCTATCCGCTGTCGAAGGAATTCACCCGGCCGAAACTCGATCCTGACGGTGCCAAGAAGCTGCTGGCCGATGCCGGCTATCCGAGCGGCTTCGAAGTCACCATGGATTGCCCGAACGACCGCTACGTCAACGACGCCGCGATCTGCCAGGCCGTGGTCGGCATGCTGGCCCGCATCGGCGTCAAGGTGAACCTGCTGGCGCAGCCGAAGGCGCAGTATTTCGCCAAGGTGCTGAAGCCCGGCGGCTACCAGACCTCGTTCTTCATGCTGGGCTGGACGCCCGCGACGTCAGACTCGCACAACGTGCTGCACGACATCCTCGGCTGCCGCGACGATCCGAAGGATGCAACGCGGGGCGAGGCCAATCTCGGCGGCTATTGCAACAAGGAAGTCGACGCGCTCACCGACAAGGTCCTGGTCGAGAGCGACACGGCCAAGCGCGACCAGTTGATCAAGCAGGCCTATGAGATCGTCATCAAGGATTACGGCTATATTCCGCTGCATCAGCAACCGCTGGTGTGGGGTGTGTCGAAAAAGGTCAAATTGACCCAGCGCGCGGACAACCAGGTGCTGCTCTACTGGGCGACCAAGCAGGGTGAGTAGTGGTTTCGGCGAATTGGGTCCCGGAAGCGCAGGCTTCCGGGACCTCGCGTTTTCAGGCCGCGCAAAGCCGCGCGCCACATGTCAAAAGCAGTGAAAGGTAGAGATGCTCGCTTTCACTCTTCGCCGCCTCCTGCAGGCGATCGGCGTGATGCTCGCCGTAGGCGTCATTGCGTTCGCGATGTTCCGCTTCGCCGGCGATCCGGTGAACCAGATGGTCTCGATCGACACCTCGGCGGCACAGCGCGCTGAAATCCGGCACTCGCTCGGCCTGGACGATCCCGTGCTGGTGCAGTTCGGCCGCTACTTCATCAATGCGCTGCAGTTCAAGTTCGGCGTGTCCTACCAGTTCCGCCTGCCGGTCTCATCGCTGCTGGCGGAGCGCCTGCCGGCGACGCTGGAGCTCGCGATCTGCGCGACGCTGCTTGCGATGGTCGCCGGCATCCTGATGGGGGTCTATTCGGCGCTCCGCCGCGACACCATCCTCGCCAGATTATTCCAGGCGATATCGCTGATCGGCATTTCGCTGCCGACCTTCCTGATCGGCATCCTGCTGATCTATCTGTTCGCGGTGACCTTGGGCTGGCTGCCCTCCTTCGGCCGCGGCGAGGTGGTGAAGCTCGGCTGGTGGTCGACCGGGCTCCTCACCGTCTCCGGCTGGAAGGCGATCATCATGCCGGCGATCACGCTCGGACTGTTCCAGATGACCCTGATCATGCGGCTGGTGCGTGCCGAAATGCTGGAAGTGCTGCGGACCGACTATATCCGCTTCGCCCGCGCCCGCGGCCTGACCACGCGCGCGATCCATTTCGGCCACGCGCTGAAGAACACGCTGGTTCCGGTGATCACGGTGGCCGGCCTGCAGTTTGGCTCGGTTATTGCTTTCTCGATCATCACTGAAACCGTGTTCCAGTGGCCGGGCATGGGGCTTCTGTTCGTGCAGGCCGTGCAAAACGTCGATATCCCGATCATGGCCGCGTACCTCCTGATGGTCTCGCTGATCTTCGTCACCATCAATCTGGTCGTCGACATCCTCTACACCGTGGTCGATCCGCGCTTGCGCTCGACCGTCAGCCGCGCGACGTGAGGGACCAACCGATGTCCGACGCCGTCGTCCCGCATCGCTCCGAAGATCACCCGCAGGCACCTGCCGGCTGGTTCAAGCGCGCGCTCGACAGCGACATCTTCTATTCGTTCCGGCGATCCCGCCTGACGATGGTCGCTGCCGCGATCACGCTGCTGTTCTTCCTGCTGGCCATCTTCGCATCCTGGCTTGCGGTGCAGAATCCGTTCGATCCGGCGCAGCTGCAGCTGATCAACTCGCGGATCGCACCGCTGTGGACCGCCGACGGCCAGAGCCCGTTCCTGCTCGGCACCGACGAGCAGGGCCGCGACGTCCTCTCGGCGATCCTTTTCGGCCTGCGCATCTCGCTTGCGGTCGGCCTCGCGGGCGTCGTCTTCGCCGGGGCGCTCGGCATCGCCCTCGGGCTGGTCGCCGGCTATTTCGGCGGCGCGGTGGACAGCGTGATCATGCGGATCGCCGACGTGCAGCTCACCTTCCCCGCGATCCTGATCGCGCTCCTGGTCAACGGCGTCGCCAAATCGCTGCTCGGCAACCGGCTCGACGAGATGAGCACGCTCGGCGTGCTGATCGTCGCAATCGGGCTCAGTTTCTGGGTGCAATATGCCCGCACCGTGCGCGGTTCGGTCATGGTCGAGAAGAACAAGGACTATGTGGCGGCGGCACAGCTGATCGGCCTGCCGGCGCCGAAGATCCTGCTGCGGCACGTGCTGCCCAACACGATGGGCCCGATCCTCGTCATCGCCACCATCAATCTCGCGCTTGCGATCATCACCGAGGCGACACTGTCGTTCCTCGGCGCCGGCATGCCCGACACCATGCCCTCGCTCGGCACCTTGATCCGGATCGGCAACAACTATCTGTTTGCCGGCGAATGGTGGATCGTCGCCTTCCCGGGCATCGCCCTGGCCGGCCTGATCCTTTCCATCAACCTGCTCGGCGACTGGCTGCGCGACGCGCTCAACCCAAAGCTCCGATGACCCAGCCTGTTCTTTCCGTGCGCAATCTCGAGGTGGAATTCGTCACCCGCCGCGCGACCTTGCGCGCCATCAACGGCGTGTCGTTCGATATCGCCAAGGGCGAGGTGCTGGGCGTGGTCGGCGAGTCCGGCGCCGGCAAGTCGGTCACCGGCCTTGCCGTGATCGGGCTGATCGATCCGCCGGGCCGCATCTCGGCCGGCGAGATCGAGCTGTCGGGCACGCGGATCGACCACCTTCCGCTGGAGGAGATCCGCCGCGTCAGGGGCAAGCGGATCGGCATGATCTTCCAGGATCCGCTGACCAGCCTCAATCCGCTCTACCGGATCGGCGACCAGATCATCGAGACGATCCGGACCCACACCAGCTTAAGCGAAAGCGCCGCGCGCAGGCGCGCCATCGATCTGTTGGCCGAGGTCGGCATTCCTGCACCGGAAAGGCGCATCGACGGCTACCCGCACGAATTCTCCGGCGGCATGCGCCAGCGCGTCGTCATCGCGCTTGCGATCTGTGCCGAGCCCGAGCTGATCATCGCCGACGAGCCGACCACCGCGCTCGACGTCTCCGTGCAGGCGCAGATCATCGCGCTGATCAAGCGGCTCGGCCGCGACCACGGCACCGCGGTGATGCTGGTGACCCACGACATGGGCGTGATCGCCGAGACCTGCGACCGCGTCGCGGTGATGTATTCGGGCCGCATCGCCGAGATCGGCCCGGTGCAGGAGGTGGTACGCAACCCCTTGCATCCCTACGCCCGTGGCCTGATGGGCGCGATCCCGACGCTTGCGGGCGAGGACAAGCGCCTGGTGCAGATTCCCGGCTCGATGCCGCGGCTGTCGGCGATCCCGCCGGGCTGCCCGTTCAACCCACGCTGTGCGTTTGCGTTCGATCGCTGCCGCGTCGAACGCCCCGAGCCGATCCGGCAAGGCACGCAATCCGTCGCCTGCCATCTGTTCGATCCCGCGAAGGAGACCGCGGCATGAGCGCGACATTGATCGAGGTCAGGAATTTGCGCCGCGTCTTCGACGTCTCGAAGCCGTGGCTCAACCGCGTGATCGAGGGCGGCCATCCCGAATTCCTCAAAGCCGTCGACGGCGTCAGCTTCGACATCAAGCGCGGCGAAACCTTTGCGCTGGTCGGCGAATCCGGCTCGGGCAAGACCACGGTCGCGCGCATGGTCGTCGGTCTGTTGCCGCCGAGTTCGGGCGAGGTCGTCATCGATGGCGTCTCGATGACCGATCCGCGGCAGGGCCAGGCGCGCCGCCGGCTGCGCCGGCGCATCCAGATGGTCTTCCAGGACCCCTATGCCAGCCTCAACCCGCGCTATCGGGTCGCCGCCATCGTCGCCGAGCCGATCCGCGCCTTCGACCTGATCCAGGGCGAACGCGACATCAAGGCCCGGGTCGGCGAATTGCTCTCGCTGGTCGGTCTGCACCCCGACGACGGCCAGAAATTCCCGCACGAATTTTCCGGCGGCCAGCGCCAGCGCATCGCGATCGCCCGCGCGCTGGCCTCCCAAGCCGAGTTCATCGTCTGCGACGAGCCGACCTCGGCGCTCGATGTCTCTGTGCAGGCGCAGATCCTCAATTTGATGCGCGACCTTCAGGACAAGTTCGGCCTGACCTATCTGTTCATCAGCCACAATCTCGCGGTCGTCCGGCACATGGCGAGCCGGATCGGCGTGATGTATCTCGGCCGCATCGTCGAGATCGCCGAGGGCCGAAAATTGTTCGAGAATCCGCGGATGCCCTACACGAAGATGCTGCTCGGCGCGGTTCCGGACCTTGCGATGTCCGGCCGCCAGCGCATCCCGGTCAAGGGCGAGATTCCCAACCCGATCGATCCGCCGCGGGGCTGCTCGTTCAATCCGCGCTGTCCCCTCGCCTTCGATCTCTGCCGCGAGAAGACGCCGGAACTGATCGACGGCGTCGCCTGCCACGCCGTCAACAGCCCTGCCGCCGCCGTTCCGGCATGATCACGCGGATGGGAGCGGCCATGTCCACCAAGCGGTTGGCATACCAGCCCGGCTGTGATCAAGTGCGCGCGCAAAAAGCCCAACAAGCCGCCGAACGGTGAATAGCCATGAGCAACGTCAACCCCGATCCATTCACCACAAGGCCGGAGATCGAAGGCACCTTCGGCGTCGTCACCTCGACGCACTGGATCGCCACCGCGGTCGGCATGGCGACGCTGGAAAAAGGCGGCAACGCCTTTGATGCGGGCGTGGCAGCTGCCTTCACCCTGCAGGTGGTCGAGCCGCATCTGAACGGCCCCGGCGGCGACGTCCCGATCATCGTGCACGACGTCAAGCGCGGCAAAACCGAAGTGATCTGCGGCCAGGGCCCGGCGCCGGCGAAGGCGACGATCGCGCACTATCGCAGCGAAGGCCTCGAAATGGTGCCCGGCACCGGCCTGCTCGCCGCCTGCGTGCCCGGCACGTTCGAAACCTGGATGCTGCTGCTGCGCGACTACGGCACATTGAAGCTGCGTGACGTGCTCGAGCCCGCGATCGGCTATGCCCGCGACGGCCATCCGCTGGTCGAGCGCGCGTCCGCCACCATCAAGACCGTCGAGCAGCTGTTCCGGAAATACTGGACCACCTCGGCCGACGTCTATCTGCCCAATGGCGAGGTGCCGAAGCCCGGCACGCTCTTCACCAACAAGAAGCTCGCGGAGACCTACGCGCGCATCCTGACCGAGGCGGAGAGCGCCGGCGGCGACCGCGTGGCGCAGATCGAGCGCGCCCGGCAGGCCTGGTCGAAGGGCTTCGTCGCCGAGGCGATCGACAAGTTCTGCCGCACCCAGGAGGTGATGGACGTCTCCGGCTCGCCGCACCGCGGCGTGCTGTCGGCCGACGACATGGCGCGCTGGCAGCCGACCATCGAGGCGCCGCTGACCTACGATTACGGCCGCTACACCGTGCAGAAGGCCGGGGTCTGGAGCCAGGGTCCGGTGATGCTGCAGCAGCTCGCGCTGCTCAGGGGTTTCGAGCTCGACGGGCTCGATCCTGCCGGCCCCGACTTCATCCATCTGCAGATCGAAGCCGCCAAGCTCGCCTATGCCGATCGCGAGACCTTCTATGGCGATCCAAAGTTCACCGACATCCCGATCGAAACGCTGTTGTCCGACGCCTATAACAACGAGCGGCGCAAGCTGATCTCGAAGGACAAGGCTTCGCTCGACTTCCGCCCGGGCTCGGTCGAAGGCTTCGGCGGCGTCGTCAAATTGCGACATGCCGAAGGGCATCGCGAAGCGGTCGGCGCCATGGGCGCGGGCGAGCCGACGGTCGGCCGGTTCGGCGAGGTGCGCGGCGACACCGTGCATTTCGACATCATCGACAAGGCCGGCAACATGATCTCGGCGACGCCGTCCGGCGGCTGGCTGCAATCCTCGCCTGTCATTCCCGAGATCGGCTTCTGCCTCGGCAGCCGCGCCCAGATGTTCTGGCTGGAAGAAAACCACCCGGCCTCGCTGGCGCCGGGCAAGCGGCCGCGCACCACGCTGTCGCCGACCATGGCGCTGCGCGACGGCGAGCCGTATCTCTCCTGGGGCTCGCCGGGCGGCGACCAGCAGGACCAGTGGATCACGCAATTCTTCCTGCGCCACATCCATGCAAAACTGAATTTGCAGGAGGCGATCGACGCGCCGGCCTGGCACTCCGAGCATTTCCCGATCTCGTTCTGGCCGCGGACCTCGCGCCCCGGCGTGCTGGTGCTGGAAAACCGCGTGCCGAAATCGACCATCGACGAATTGAAACGCCGCGGCCATGTGGTGGAGATTGGCCCCGATTGGTCGGAAGGCCGCCTCACCGCGGCCTCGAAGGTCGGCCCCCGCCGCCGCGCCGCCGCCAACCCGCGCGGCATGCAGGGTTACGCCGCAGGCCGCTAAAGACGAGATGATCGCCACAGCATGATGACGTTACGTCGGATCGCAGAGCGAGCTCCCAACTCCACCTCGCCCCGCCTGCGGGGAGAGGTCGGAATTCAAGCGCAGCTTGAATTCCGGGTGAGGGGGAATCTCCGCAAACCCGATTTACACCGTCTTCGCGGAACAAGCCCCTCACCCCAACCCTCTCCCCGCAAAGAGCGGGAGAGGGGGAAGAGACATGAGATGACCTGGTCG
>NZ_LGHK01000158.1 GCF_001908235.1 Bradyrhizobium sp. NAS96.2 | reverse complement strand
GCGCGCCGCGGCGCCGACCAGCGGACGCCGATTCCAGTCCAGCACGGAGTCGCTGTGCAGCTGCTCGACGACCCACAGGAAATACACCGAGGCGGGAATGCCGATCAGGTCGAAGACGAGCATCGCGCCGCTGCCGTGGGTCGTGGCATCGATCAGGTGGATCAGCGCACAGCTGAAGAACACGCCAGTCAGGGCAGCTCCGGACAGCGACCACACGCCGGTCGCAAGATAGCGGCGCACCTGATGGTCACCCAGATACCAGCCAACCAGGCCGTAGGTCACGGTCACGAACACATTGGCAAAGAACGTGGCTGACGCAAGGTCGATCCAGCTGCCCGGCGTCGTCACGCGCGCGGCGAGCTCGGCCGACGTGCAAAGGAAGGGGACGTATGCACCGGGCTGGGCCATCGCCCAGGCCGAGAGCCAGCCCGCGGTGATCGCGAATCCGCCGACCAGCAACATCGCGCGATGCGGCGAGAGGGCGATCAATCGCTCGCCTTGGCCGCCCAACACGGTCTCGAATCGCAGGAACACGAATGTCAGTCCCGCCGGCAGCCCGAGCAGGGTGACGGCGAGCATCGACCAGGACACGCTCTCGCCCTGCAGCACCTGAAAGCCATGCACCAGATGATGCGGGCCGCAGCTCGCGGCCATCATCGAAAATCCGATGCCGAAGCGGGACCAGCCGCGGTAGCGATGCAGGCTGACGGTTTCCCAGGCCGACAACAGCCCGAGGCCTGCATAGGCCAGCCCGATCGCCAGATTGCTGAGACCAATGACGAGGTACATCATCGCGAGACCGTCGCCTTGGTGCCCATCGGCGCCCCGATGTGATCGAGAAACTCATCGATGAAATAGTGATGGCCGCGCCGCACCGGTCCTTCGACGGGCTGCGCGGCGTGCAGCGCGCGTCCCGAACTCGGATGCCAGAGCGCCTTGGTCAGCATCGGCGCGATCTGGTCGGCCGCAACCGGCCGCGAGAAGAAATAGCCCTGGGCGACGTCGCAGCCCATGCGCAGCAGCATGGCGGCCTGCTCGCTCCTCTCCACGCCCTCGGCGATGGTGTGCTTGCCCATCGCGTAGGCCAGGCTCAGGATCGATGACACGATCGCGGTATCGCCTGGCTCGCTGCTGAGACCGTCGATGAAGCTGCGGTCGATCTTCAGGACTTCGGCCGGCATGTCGCGCAGGCGCGACAGCGACGAGTGCTCGGTCCCGAAATCGTCGATCGCGACAAACACGCCGAGCTGCCGAATCTGATCGAGGACCTGGACGACCTCCTCCGGCGCGCTCATCATGACGCTTTCGGTGATTTCGAGGCACAGGGCGGTCGGATCGACATTGGTCGTGGCGAGAACCTGGCGGAGCTCCTCGATGAAGGTCGGCTCCGCGATCTCACGCGGCGACACGTTGACGGTCATGGCGAGCCGGCGGCCAGGCATCTGCCTCGTCCACTCGGCGAGCTGGCGACAGGATTCCTGCAGCACCTGCCGTCCGATCTTGACGATGAGCCCGCATTCCTCGGCGACGGGGATGAAGTCGGCGGGCGAGATGATGCCGCGCTCGGGATGTCGCCAGCGCACCAGCGCCTCGACACCCACGACGCATCCGTCCTTGAGGCGGACCTGCGGCTGATACTCGACAAACAGCTGCGATTCCCGGAGTGCCGCCCGCAGATCGGATTCGATCTGGACGCGCTTCTCGGCGCGGGCATGCAGTTCGTCGTTGAACTCCGCCAGTCGCGCCCGGCCACGGACCTTTGCGGCATAGAGGGCGGTGTCCGCCTCGCGCAGCAATTGCTCGGCGCACTTCGTGCCGGGCTTGCAATGCGCGAGCCCCACGCTTGCCGAGACCACGACTTCCTTGCCGGAGAGCAGGATCGGCTCGGCCAGCGCTGCGAGGATCCGCCTGCCGAGCGCAGCTCCAGAAGAATCCAAGGCACGCGGATGCAGGACGACCATCTCGTCGCCGCCGAACCGGCTCGCGGTATCGTCCGGTCCAAGACATGCAACGATGCGACGGGCCATCTCGGTCAGCACCTTGTCGCCGCTGCTATGGCCGAGTGAATCGTTGACGAGCTTGAAGTTGTCGAGATCGACGAACAGCACCGCGACCCGCGCGCCGTCATCGGCCTCGTGCGCCAGTTCACGATCCAGCCGTTCGAGCAGCAGGCTGCGTGTCGGAAGCCCGGTCAGCTGGTCATGCGCCGCCGTGTGCATCAGGCGTGCAATGACGCCGCGCAGGCGCTCGACCTCCGAACTTGTCCCGGCCGACGCAACGGCGGGATCATTCTCGACGCCAGAATGCAGTTCCCTGATCGTGGCCCCGAGCCGCATCGAAATATTGGGCCGCGGTCCAACCATCTCCTCGTCCCCACTACCAATCAAATATCCGGCGACGGTAGGCAGTCTGGAGTTTGCAAAAGGTTGCGTGAAGGCCGTCCGCGACTTTTGCGCGATAACGATTTGCAAGATGGTTACAAAACTACGATGGCGGCGCGGTCCATTTATCGAGACTTTCGTCGACGGTAAAACTACCGGGCTCCGGCGCCTGGTTCGGAACAAGCGTGTTCGACGGCTGATCGGCAACCCGAATGGTTCCGAGCACGCGCAGGATCACGATGTCGTCGGCTGCGATGTTGCTGCCGCTGACGGCGCCAGCGTCATGCCAGACGAACCGGCGCGGGCATCTGCCATGCCCGCGCAATTCGGCGAGCTTCTACCCGGTCTCACCAACGATGCCAGCGATGATGCCAGCGGTGGTAGGGGCCGGCGTAGTAGGCGTATGCCGGGCGCACCACGTGACGATAGCGGTAGCCGTAATAGGCCGGCCTGTACCCGGTATAATATGTCGTGGTGTAGCCGCCGCCCCAACGATACGGCGCGTAGCCGTAGTCGTAATCATAGGCATAACCGGGCGCATAGTAGGCGGGTGCGTAGCCATAGCCGTAACCGGGGTAGCCGTAGCCATAGCCGGGGTAGCCATAGGCTGACGAGGCGAGGCCGCCGACGACTGCGCCGGCAATCAATCCGCCTGCAAGCGCGGGACCCCATCCTCCCCACCCTCCGTGTCCCCACCGTGCTTCGGCGGGCGCCGGGGCTGCGATGGCGCCCACCCCAAGCGCACCGACCGTTGCAAGAACAAGGGCTGTTTTCCTCATGACATCCTCCTCGATACTGATTGCCCAGCCGGTCAACGGGACAGGTCAGCGTTGGTTTCGAATCGCGGCGCTCCGGCGGTGATGGCAGGACGTCCTGAAGAAGAACTGCGGCCAGAACAGCCTCGATTGCGCGCGACGGTGCAAGCTGCGGGCGATGGAACAAGTGTTCACGACTGAACGGAACTCATTCCATTGCGCCGGCGGATGATCGGCGTGCGTTCGAACTCGTGCCCAATGCGAGACGGGAAAAGGTGACAATCGGTTCCTGAAACGGGATCCGGCACCATACCGAGGTGGCCGAGAATGATGCCAAAGCTGTTCCTCCGGCGCGAAATGTCGCGTCGGGCCCGCGTCTAGGAACGGCGCGGGCCGGGACGTTGTTTTCCAGTAAGGCAGGTTCATCGGCGAGCGGTGCGCACGCATGTGCCGCGTAGCTCGCCAGGCTTTGTTGGAATGCGGCTGCAGCGGAGAAGCGCCGGCCAGTGGCGTCAGCTTTCGCGAACTGGATAGCCGCAATATTGCAGGAGGAATCGGCAATGCAGAGCAAGACCATGAAGAGCAAGTTTCTGCTGACGACAGCTGTGCTGTTGGCCGGCGTCAGTCTCGCGTCGGCGCAAGGCATGCGCGAAGGCGGCGGTGGTGGCATGGGTGGTGGCAGCATGGGCACCGGCGCTGGAGCCGGCGGTGGCGAACACGGCCGATCCGCAGGCCCGTCGCCCGGCAGTTCCGGTGGCACAATGCATGGAAGTCCCGGAGCGTCGCGAAGCGAAGGCATGACGGTTGGCCGCGGCGAAGGCGGCGCACGAGAGAGCGGTCGGGCTGAAGGTCAGATCGGTCGCGGCGTTACCCAGCGCGGCGAACGCGTGCAGGGCCAGACCACCGGGCAAGCCCGCGAAAGCGGCCGCGCAGAGGAGAGAGGCGAGCGGCAGAGTCAGCGCAGCCAGGGCCGACAAGAGCAGACCGTCGGCCAAAGCCGAAGCCAGCGCGAGCAGATGGGCCGATCTGAATCCCGCGAACGCGGCAACGCCACAACGCGGCAGAGCCAGCAGCAGGAGAACCGCGCCGGCACTGCGAACCGCAGTCAGGGCACCACCACCGGACAGAGCAAGGGCGCGAGCCCGACAGCCAGCCAGAGCACAACGACGGGCCAGAACAAGAGCACAACGGCTGGCCAGAACAGTAGAGCCGGCCAGACCACGGGCGCGGCCACCCAGCAATCCGGCACGACGCAGGGCCAGGTTAACTCCGGTGCCAAGTCCGGACAGGTCAATTCCGGACAGACCACCGGTCAGGCCCAGGGACAAGCCGGTACAAGTGCTCAAACCCAATCGAATGCTGCGGTCCAGACCGAGGCCGGACGCACGGTGACCGCGCAACAGCAAAGCACGATCCAGCGCTCCGTGCTGTCTGCACGCAACGCGCCGCGCGTCGACGTCAACGCGATCAACTTCGCGGTCAATCCGGGCGTGGTGGTGCCCCGGAGGTTCAACGTCGTGTCGGTCGCCGCCTTCCCGGTGCTGATCGATGCGTTCCCGTATTATCGCGACGACAGCTTCTTCGTCGTCGAGGATGAAGTCGTATTCCTCGATCGGGATCGCCGGGTCGTCGACGTGGTCCCGGTCGGACCGCGGACGCGCTTCAGCCACCATCGCAGCAGCAGCGATAGCTATGCGATGATGGACCTCAATCCTCAAGAGATCCGCGAGGTGCAGCAGGTGCTGATCGACCGCGGCCTGCTGGTCGGCGAGGCTGACGGTGTCATGGGGACGCGGACCCGCGAGGCGTTGATCACTTTCCAGCGTCGGGAGGGCATCGCGACCAGCGGCAGCGTCGACACGCGCACCGTTGCCGCATTGGGCCTGTCGGACCGAATCGGCCAGGGTGCGGGGCGAGAGCCGTCGACGGTCGGCCGCGGCGGCGCACGGCAGCAGCCCGCCGAGCAGAGCACGACCGGGCAAATGCAGAGCTCGACCGGGCAAACGCGGGATGGACAAACGACGGGACAGGCAAACTCGCCGCAGAACCAGTCGACATCCGGCCGAGCCGGAAATGAGCCGTCCGCTCAGCGCGAGGCCCCGGAGCACAATACGACAGGACAGGCTGCACCTCGGAGCCAGTCGACAGTTGGTCAGGGCAGTGCCAACCAGCGAGGGGCTGGCCGGGACGAACAGTCCAGCCAACCTAACCAGAGCAGCAATCCGCCATCGTCTGGCGCAGGCCAGAGCACGCAGACGCCGGCGCAAAACTCCGATCGCAAATAGGATGTTCGGATCGGAAACAGGATGCTCGAGCAAGAGCCCCGCCGCACGGCGGGGCTCCTTTCTTGAGGCGTCCCTACTTTCGCGCGTCGTGCGTCCAGCGGGAAAGTTCTTCGCAACGTGATGAGCCGTTGTGACCTTCGTCATCTCGACGTTCAAATGAGAGTGCGGCAACGTGCGACAACATGTGCGCCTCGTGCAGCTCACGTGTGCCGTCCGCATGGATTGCATTCAGGTTGCACGCGATGGAATGCCACATGATTAGGCAAATGCCCTTGGTCGCGGTCGCCGAGGAACCCGTGCGCGGGATTCTCGATGTGTCATGTACCGTGCTTAGATCGCGTCTCGCTTATGACGTTCGTTTCGTCGCTGCGCGGAGATCGAGAAAATTTTCTGGACACCCTGCGATGATGCGTTGCCCGATCGCATCGCACGAAGGCAATTTTGGATTTCCGCACGACGCACGTCGTCGCCCCTCTGGTTCTTGCACAGATTGTTCTCTAGATCAGTCGAGCCGACTCGGTGACGGGAGCTTCCGAGCCGGATCGGCTGTGACGCGACAATGCAATGACGCGACAATGATGAATGCCATGTGTGAGCACGACTGCCGCAGGACTCGTCGGCCCTATCAGGAGCGGCCGGCGTAAGCGGGCGATGTCCGCATCCAAAATGCTGTTTCTCCGTCCATGTGAAATTCGCCTGCCCGTCAGAGGCCGGCGACGCAACCTTGGGAATGCGCCTCCGTTGAGACGACGTTCGTCGTTTGTGACAACGGGGCACGAAAGTACATGCAACAAGACGACAACATGCCGGTGAGCGCAGCGAAGCTCCTGGAACAAGTTCCCTTGCCACGCGAACCCCGGAACATCAGGGATATAGCCCCGGCGGCACCGCGGCTTTTCACGACACGGTCCTATCCGCCGCCGGAGCAATTCGAAGTCTGGAAGACGCGCATGGCCTCGCTGGTCGACGTCGCGCCGCCGGAGGGGCACAATCCTGCACAGGGGTTCGAGGTGGATTACCTGACCTGCAACATGGCCGATGTCGTGTTCACGTCAGGGCGATTTGCCGCGCAAACATTCGCGCGCGCGGCGCAGCCGTCGCAGGGCACGCCGGTCGATATCTGGTGGCTGTTCCGCGTGCGCGCCGGCGAAGCCCGCTTCGAAACCGCGGAGCGGCGGATTCATGCCGGACCTGGCGCGACGTTCCTGATCTCGCTCGATGACGATTTCCGCGGCAGCATCACGAATTATGATGGGCTGGTGCTGGCTTTGCCGCGCAGCTCGTTCGCAGGCGTGGCGGATCAGCTTAGCGAGATCTGCAACATCCTGCTCTCGGGCAATCTGATCGAACTGTTGACCGACTATCTCGACAGGCTCGAAACGCGCCTGGTCCTGATGTCCCCGGAGGAGTTGCGGCAGGCGGGGCGGGCGACCGCGCAGATGATCGCCGCGTGCATTCAGCTGTCCTCGGATCGATTGGAGCAGGCGCGCGGTACGATCGAGTCGGTGCTGTTCGAGCGTGCGCGTCTTTATATAGAGACGCATCTCGGCGAATTCGAGCTGACGCCGGATCGAATCGCGCAAAAGTTGAAAATATCGCGCTCGAACTTATACCGGGCATTCGAAAGCGTCGGCGGCGTAGCCGGCTACATCATGCGCAAGCGCCTGCACGCTGCGTATGCCGAACTCGTCGGCAGTCCCGACCGGCAGGTGCAGGAAGTCGCCTATCGCCATGGCTTCAAGTTGGCGTCCGATTTCACGCGCGCATTCCGTCGCGAGTTCGGCGTCAGCCCGCGCGAGATGCGCGAAAGCGCGCGGCGCACGTCGAGCGCGGGTTGAAGGGGAGCAATCCCAAATGACAGCGAAAGCTTTGGCGCTCCCATTTCTACATTCGTCATGGCCGGGCTTGTCCCGGCCATCCACGTCTTGCACGCACGGAAACCAAGCAAGACGTGGATGCCCGGCACAAGGCCGGGCATGACGAGTCTGTGGGGATGCAGGCCGTGCGTTGTGCACGGTCGGATTCATATGACACGTCCGCGCACCGTGTGCCTTAATGATCGTTCAACTTGTGAGACGATCTGCCATCTATTTGGACGGCCTGCTGAGTGACGTTGTCAAATATGTGTCTATCATTTTCCGTTATGACGACTCGGGGCACATTGGTGGGGCAGTCGAGCGAGCGCTGGGTGGCAAGATGCGCTCGTTGAGTTCGACGGATCATCAACCAGGACCGGAAGACGAGCGCGGATCGCGCGCTCATGATGTCTCCATATGCGTGTCCGATGGGATCGCATTCGGTCTGCAGTGGCACGGCACCCCCGACGTCTGGACCAGATGTCATAAAGGGGATGCACCATGGCTGTCGCACAGACTCCAACCGCGTTGCTGAAGCGTCAAGGCCGCACCGGCTTCGTGCGGAGCTGGGTCGCGTCTGGTGACGCGGACAGCCGCTCGCTGCGGCGCCGGTTGCTGGCGGTGCTGCGGCAGGCGCACCGGACGCTCGGCATGAAGCGCGATCGGCTTGGGATCGGGTCGCTCGGTGCGGGTGGCGCGGTGTTTGCCGTTATGACAATGATGTCTCCGCAAGCGGCGTTCGCGCAGGTCGCCATCGGCAATGGGGTTTTGAGCAACCCCGCCAACTGCACCAGTCCCACTGCTGCAACGGCTGGCAGCACTGCTATGGGTTGTGGTGCCCACGCCGCCGGTGTCAGCGCAACCGCCATTGGCACTGGCACCAATGCGAATGGCCAGAACTCCCTGGCGATAGGCGATTCGAACACCGCAACCGGCGACGGCTCGATCATCGTCGGTTATGCCAACTCTGTGAATGGTCTCAACGCGATCGGCATGGGTGTCTTCGCGAACGCGACCGGCACCAACGCCCTCGCCGTAGGCGGAAACGCGCACGCCACCGGCGACGGGTCGAGCGCCTTCGGCGTCAACACCACTGCGAACGGCGCGAGTGCCGTCGCCATCGGCTCATCGGCCAGCGCCTCCGGTGGTGCCTCGATTGCGATTGGATTGTCGTCCGCCGCCTCATCTCCAAACGGCTCGGGCACGGCCATCGGCGTCGGCGCCAAGGCAAACGCCGGAGCCGGCGGCGGTTCTCCAATTGCGATCGGCGTGAATGCCAATGCCAGCGGGACCGCGCCGGCCGGCTTCACGTTCGAGGCCGTTGCGCTCGGCACCGGTTCCGCCGCGACGGGGGCGTGGTCGACCAGCGTCGGTTCTAGTGCATCAGCAACGGGGACGGGCGCCAGTGCGTTGGGAACGTCCGCGGCTGCGACAGGAAACCAGTCGACAGCGATCGGCAACGGCGCGAAGGGCTCCGCCGTCGGGACCGCAGCCGTGGGATACCTCGCCAATGCGAGCGGCTCCAACGCCGCCGCCTTTGGCATCCAGTCCGCCGCGTCCGGTACCAGCTCGCTGGCGGCCGGCAACCTCGCCACCGCGTCGGGGAATTTCGGCGTTGCTTTGGGTAACCAGACGCAGGCGCTGAGCTCCGGCGGCTCGGTGGCGATCGGATCGGGCGCCATCGTCAGCAGCGCGGCGACCGGCGGCATCGCGATCGGCAACAATGCGGCATCCGCCGGCATCAATTCGCTCGCGACCGGCGTTGGGGCAAGCGCCGCCGGCACAAGCGCGCTGGCGATCGGCACCGCCTCAAATGCGAGTGCCGCTGCCAGCACTGCGGTCGGCAACACCGCCGTTGCCAGCGGCCAAAATGCCTCCTCATTCGGATCTGGAGCGAAGGCGACGGGAGACAATTCTCTCGCGGCCGGCGTCAGCGCCAGCGCCAGCGGAGTCGCAAGCACCGCCCTCGGCATCGGCGCCAATGCGTCGGCTGCAAGCGCCATTGCTGTCGGTAACAATGCCGCGGCCAGTTCCGCCAATGCGGTCGCTCTGGGCACCAATTCGGTGGCGACCGGCGGCCAGGCCGTTTCCATCGGCGCGAACAACACCGCCTTTGGCAACGGCGCGGTGGCGATCGGCGATCCCAGCTATGCCAGCGGCACCGGTGCCTTCACCGGCGGCGCCAACAACATTGCCAACAGCGACGGTACCGCAACCGCCACCGCTGCCAACCAGGCCGCAGGCGCAGTCGCTATCGGCAACAACAACAAGGCGATCGGGCAGGGCTCCGTGGCGCTCGGCAATGGTTCCACCGCGGGTGCCGCCGGTCTTGTCGGCAATGTCGCACTGGGCAACGGCGCCACGGCGGCGGCAAAATCCGGCGACGTCGCACTCGGCTCCGGCAGCGTCACGGCCGCCGCCGTCGGCACCGCGAGCACTGTGATCAACGGCACCACCTACAGCTTTGCCGGCACCACGCCGGCCTCGACGGTCAGCGTCGGCGCGGTCGGCGCGGAGCGCACCATCACCAATGTCGCGGCGGGGCGGCTCAGCAACAGCTCGACGGACGCGGTCAACGGTTCGCAGCTGTTTGCCACCAACCAGGCGATCTCCAACATCAACACCGGCGGCGGCATCAAGTATTTCCACGCCAACTCGACGCTGGCCGATTCTTCCGCGGTGGGGACCGACTCGGTTGCGGTCGGCCCGGTGTCGACTGCGACCGGCACCAACGCGATCTCGGTTGGTAACGCCTCGTCCGCTAGCGCCGACAATGCGATCGCCGCCGGCTACTCCTCGACGGCATCGGCGCTCGACGCAGTGGCGTTGGGATACATATCCAAGGCGACCGGCCAGTACAGCACCGCGATCGGACCCAATGCCCAGGCCTCGGCCACGTCCAGCACCGCGATCGGCCAGAATGCGGCGACGGCGGGCGTTCAGGCGACCGCGCTCGGTGTCAATTCAAGCGCCGGTGCCGCGAATGCGCTGGCGCTCGGTGCCAACGCCAACGCCTCGAACGCAAACGCGGTCGCGCTCGGCTTCGGCAGCGTCACCGCCGCCGCCGTCAACACGCCGAACACGGTGATCAACGGCACCACCTACAGCTTCGCCGGCACGGGGGCGACCTCGACCATCAGCGTCGGCGCTGTCGGCAATGAGCGCACCATCACCAATGTCGCGGCGGGCCGGCTCAGCAACAGCTCGACCGACGCGATCAACGGTTCGCAGCTCTGGGCCACCAACCAGGCGGTCGACGGCCTCGCCACCACCGTCAACAACATCAACACCGGCGGCATCAAATATTTCCACGCCAATTCGACGCTGGCCGATTCTTCTGCTGTGGGGACCGATTCGATCGCGGTCGGACCGGTGTCGACGGCGACCGGTACGAACGCCATCGCCGTAGGCAACTCCTCCACCGCATCGGCGCTCGACAGCGTCGCGCTCGGATACATATCCAAGGCGACCGGCCAATACAGCACCGCGGTTGGCCCCAATGCCCAGGCCTCGGGCGACTCCAGCACGGCGATCGGCCAGAACGCGGCTACGGCCGGCGTTCAGGCGACCGCGCTTGGTGTCAATTCGAGCGCTGGTGCCGCGAATGCGCTCGCGCTCGGCGCCAACGCCAGCGCCTCGAACGCAAACGCGGTCGCGCTCGGCTTCGGCAGCGTCACCGCCGCCGCAGTCAACACGCCGAACACGGTGATCAACGGCACCACCTACAGCTTCGCCGGCACAGGGGCGACCTCGACGGTCAGCGTCGGCGCGGTCGGCAACGAGCGCACCATCACCAATGTCGCCGCCGGGCGGATCAGCAACGGCTCGACCGATGCGATCAACGGCTCGCAGCTGTTTGCCGCCACGTCGGCAATCGACAGCCTCTCGACCGTCGTCAACAACGGCCTGACACATTATTACAGCTACAACGACGGCGGCACCCAGAAGGCCAATTACAACAACAACGGCGCGACCGGGACCAATTCGATGGCGGCCGGCGTTGCCGCCTCTGCGACCGCCACGAATGCCACCGCGCTCGGCTTCAACACCCAGGCCAGCGTCGCCGACGGCGTCGCGATCGGCTCGGGCTCGGTGTCCAACCGCCCGCTCGCGCCGGCGTTCGGCACGATCGGCGGCACCATCATTCCCTACAACACCACCGATCTCACGCTGCTCGGCGCGGTGTCGGTCGGCAATGCGACGAGCTATCGCCAGATCACCAATGTGGCCGACGGCACCCAGTCGAGCGATGCCGTCACCGTGCGGCAGCTGACCGGCGCGCTGACGTCGTTCGCGACCACGACGACGAAATACTTCCACGCCAACTCGACGCTGTCAGACTCGCTCGCGGTCGGCAACAATTCGGTCGCGGTGGGGCCGCAGACCGTGGTCAATGGCGACAACGGCATCGGCATGGGCTTTGGCGCAACCGTGGCGCAGACCGCGCCCGGCGGCATCGCGATCGGCCAGAATTCGGTGTCCAACTTCGCCGACTCGATTGCGTTCGGAACCAATGCGGCGGCCAACGGCATCCAGTCGGTGTCGATCGGCGCGGGATCCCAGACCACCAACCCGACCAGTGTCGCGCTCGGCCCGAATGCCAAGGCGACGGCACAGGCCGGCGACGTCGCGCTCGGCGCCAATTCGACCACACAGGCGGTGGTCAAGACCACCAGCACCACGATCGGCGGCACCACCTACAATTTCGCCGGCACTAATCCGACGTCGACTGTCAGCGTCGGCAGCGCCGGTGCGGAACGCACCATCACCAACGTCGCTGCGGGCCAGATCACCGCGACCTCGACGGACGCGATCAACGGCTCGCAGCTCTGGGCCACCAACACCTCGCTCGACAACCTCTACAACACCGTCAACAACATCAGCAACGGCGGCGGCGGCGTAAAATACTTCCACGCGAATTCGACCGCAGCCGATTCCATTGCGACCGGTGCGGAGAGTGTCGCGATCGGGCCGAAGTCGGTCGCAAGCGGGGCGAACGCGATCTCGATGGGCAACGGCTCGGCCGCGTCGGGCGACAATTCGGTCGCGATCGGCGCCGGCGCCAAGGCAACAGCGGCCAACTCGCTGGCGCTCGGTGCGAACGCGACCACCACGGCCAATCTCAGCGATGCGGCTTACACGCCTGTTGTCGGCAAGTCCGTCGCCGGGGTTGCGACCGGCGAGGTGTCGGTCGGTTCGTCCGGCGCCGAACGCCGCGTCACCAATGTCGCCGCGGGCTCGGCTGCGACCGACGCGGTCAATGTGAGCCAGCTGCAGGCGGTTGCGTCGAGCTCGATCCGCTACGATACCGATGCGGCCGGCAACACCACCAACAGGGTGACGCTGAACAGCGGCAGCAGCGGACCGGTGACCATCAGCAACGTGGCGGCGGGCGTCGCCGGCACCGATGCGGTCAACGTCAACCAGCTCAACAGCGCGTTCCAGCAGCTCAACGGCCAGATCGGCGAGGTGCGGCAGGACGCCTGGCGCGCGGCGGCGATCGGCATGGCGGCGGCATCGCTGCGCTATGACGACCGGCCCGGCAAGATCAGCGCATCGGCCGGCGGCGGCGTTTGGCGCAGCCAGGGCGCGCTCGCCTTCGGCATCGGCTACACCAGCGAGAACGGCCGGCTGCGCACCAACGCGGCGGCGACCACCGCAGGCGGCGATTGGGGTGTCAGCGCGGGCTTGAGCTTGACGCTCAATTGACCCTGATGGCGACGAGGCGGCTGGCGTGCCTGGCTTTGGCGATCTGGCTCGGCGAGGCGGCGAGCGCGGACGCGCAGTCGGCGCCGCCGTCGGCCTACACCGTGAAGCCATCGGACGTCATGGTGCCGGAAGGCGAGACGCTTGGCGAGTTCAGGCGGATGATCCAGCCGTTCAAGAACTGGACCCTGATCTGCGACGAGAGCCTGAAATCGAAGCGCCGGGTCTGCAACGTCACGCAGTCGATCGTCAACGCGCAGGGCGCGGTCGCCTTCAACTGGTCGCTGATTGCGACCGCCGACGGCAAGCCGCTGATGGCGATGCGGATCCCCGCAGCCGCCGGGGTCGGCGCGCAGATCGAGCTCGCGATGGGCGACAGTCCCGACCGCATCGTCGCGCAGACCGATCGCTGCGACGCCAATTTCTGCTTCGCCACGATCGCGATCGGCAACGTGCTGAAGCGGCACATCCGCGCGGCGACGCCATGCCTCGTGTCCTATCCGCTTCCGCAGGGCGGACCGATCACGCTGGAGGCGCCGCTGGACGGACTGTCCGGCGTGCTGGCGAAACTCAAATGAAGCGAGGTCGGACATGCGGATGTGGAATTCCGGCATCCGGCTCGAGACTGAAGTGCGAAGTGAAAAGGAAGAATGGTCGATGCGGCGCACCCTTGGATTGATCTTTGTTGCGGTCGTCGTGGCTGCGCTCGGTGCCGCCGGCGTCGTGGTCTACGCGCAGCAGGCGCAGCCGGTACCATTGCAGCCGGCTGCACCGGCTCCGGCCAAGAAGCCCGCCGCTGCTGCGAAGCCGCAGCCCCACAAGCAGCGTCCGCCGGAGGCGCAGACGCCGCCCTCTGCCGCGGCATCCGTTCCGCCGCAGCAGGCGGGACAGCAGCCGACCGTGTTCGACGAGCACGCCCGGCAGGGCAATGTCGTGACCTGCGCCAATCTGTTCGGCACACTCGGCCGTGGGCTTGCGATGAATTCCAACTACACCGCGCAGTCGCAGTGGGACGCCAAGGCCGGCAATTCGCATTCGGTGCAGTCGCTGGTCGCGCTCGCACCGAACCAGGGTCCCCAGAACCAAGCCTCGCAAGGCAATCAAGCGCCGCAGGGCAATACGGCCCAGCAGGCCGCCGGCGTCGTGTTTGCCGCACCGGTCGGGTCGGCCTGCGAAGGCAATCTGGTGCGGGTGACGCCGCGGGCGGAGAACTGCTCGACGGTTGCCGCCGAACTCGCCAAGCTGAACGGGCAAAGCGGCGCGCTCGGTGAACTCGCGACGATCGCACTGCCGAATGGCGCGCAGGTGGTGCTGATTCCGTTCGGCAATGCCTGCGTCGCCGTGACCGCGCTGCGAGTCGCGGGGTAAAACGTCGTCTCCGTCGATGGTCATGCTGGTGCCCACGGCCGGGCCCGCGCCGCTGTTCCCTGCATCCGCCCGCTAACATCTTGGCGATCAGCTATCAAAGGGGCTGGATTTCCGCCGTCGGATAGTCAATTCTGATTTGGAACTTACCATCCGTGCCAAACGCGGAGGAGATGTCCCATGGAGGAAGCGCGTCCGGGCCGGTTTGTCCGCCAGGTCGGCGGTGAGCTTGTGTCGTCCGTCGTCGCGCGGTCGAAGCCGATCAGGGTCGAGCTGCTCAGCCGGACCTCGCGGCCCCGCATGAACTGGCACTTCCGCCAACCTGAACTGACATTGTTCTGGTTCCGCAACGGGTGCTCGCGGCTGCGGGCCGCGGTCAACGGCCGGCCCGTCGAGTACGAGTTTTCCGAGGTAGCAAATCTCGCGCTATTCCCCGCCGGCACCGAGATCGAGGGGGAATGGTCGGTCGGACCGGCGTTCGACTATGTCGTCGTGTTCCTCGATCCGCTGTTTGTGCAAAGCCGTCTCAATGGCTTGATCGAAACGCCCGCGATTGCGTTCGGTCATGACCAGCTCTCCCGCAGTCTCGCCGAACTCAGCCAGGAGGCGGCGACCCCCGACAATTTGTTCGACCTGTTCGCCGAAGGCTGGGCCAGCCAGGCGCTAGCCCATCTGGCGCGGCTGTCGCGCGGCGTGGAACCGGCGAAGCAACTGAGCCGCGGCGGATTGCCGGCGCTCAAGCTGCGGAAGATCGAAGAGTTCATCCGCGCAAACCTCGGCGAGACGATTTCGCTGTCGGCGCTGTCGGATGTCGCCGGCCTGAGCAAGCGGCATTTCCTGCGCGCCTTCCAGGAGAGCACCGGCAGCAGCCCGCATCGCTACGTGCTCGGCCTGCGCATCGCATCGGCCAAGCGCCGCCTCAGCGACACCGACGAGAGCCTGACCAGCATCGCGCTGGCGTCGGGCTTCAGCCACGCCCAGCATTTCTCGTCGTCGTTCAGGCAGGCCACGGGCATGAGCCCGTCGGTGTTCCGGCAGCAGCACAGGGCCTGAGTTTCGGCGCTTTTCCGCAAGTCGCGGCGTTTTCCCGCAAGCGTCTGGGGCTGCGCCGTCGTAAGCCGGGTTGCGCTCGAGAATGGGTCGCGTCCGCGCATCGAAGAAGGAAACAACGCATGTCAGGGCCATTGGCGGGAGTTCGGGTACTCGATCTGACCGGGGTCGTCTCCGGGCCGTTCGCGACGATGTTTCTGGCCGATCAGGGCGCGGATGTTCTCAAGGTCGAGCCGATCGGCGGTGACATCACCCGCCGCAGCCGGGCCAATGTCGACAAGACCGGCGAGTTCTCGGCGCTGTTCATCTCGTCGAACCGCGGCAAGCGCTCGCTCTCGATCGACATGAAGACCGATGCCGGCCGCGAGGTGCTGGGCAAGCTGGTTCGAGAGGCCGACGTGCTGGTGCAGAATTTCCGGCCCGGCACGATGGAACGTCTCGGGCTCGGTCCGGACGAGGTGCGCAGCAAGAATCGACGGTTGATCTATGTCTCGATCAGCGGCGTCGGCGAAGACGGGCCCTATGCCAAGAAGCGCGTCTACGATCCCATCGTGCAGGCCCTGTCGGGCTTCTGCGACGTGCAGGCACAGCCCGTCACCAACCGCCCGCAGATGATCCGGACCATCGTGGCCGACAAGACGACGGCGGTCTATGCCGCGCAGGCAATCACGGCGGCGCTGTACGCCCGGGAAAAATCCGGCAACGGCCAGCATATCCAGGTGGCGATGCTCGACGCGATGATCGCCTATCTCTGGCCGGAAGGCATGATGCAATACACCGTGGTCGGCCGCGAGCAGGCGACGTCGGATCCGAACGATCGTCCCGATCTCGTGTTCCAGACTTCGGACGGCTATCTCACCTGCGGGACGATCTCCGATTCCGAATGGCAGGGTTTCTGCAAGGCGACCGGCGATCCAGCGCTCGCCGCCGATGAACGCTTCGCCACGCCGGCGTCGCGCTCGGTCAATGCCACGGCACGCATCAACAAGATGCAGGACTATATCGGCAAGCATACGACCGCCGAATGGCTGACGCGGCTCGATGCGGCCGACGTGCCGTGCGCGCCGATCCTGCGGCGCGGCGAGATCATCGCCAACGAGCAGGTGGTGGCCCGTGGGCTGATCGCCGAACTGGAGCAGCCCGGGGTCGGCACCGTGCGGCAGCCGAAGCCCGCGGCGCGGTTCGAGGTCGATGCCGCGGCGATCGGCGGCCCGGCGCCGCGCATCGGCCAGCACACCAGGCAGGTGCTGCGCGACCTCGGTTACGGCGACGCCGCCATCGAAGCGATGATCGCGCAGAAGGCCGTGCGCGCGGTCTGAACGGCCGCGCCGCGCAACGTCAGCATTGCCGAACTGAAGAACTACCGTCGGTGGGAGATGTCCTATGGCCGAGACGAACAAGACTGCCTTGCTGGTTGGCGCGGGCGACGCGATCGGGGCCGCTGTCGCGCGGCGGTTTGCGGCCGGCGGCTACTCCGTCTGCATCGCGCGGCGCGATCCGGCGAAATCGGGCGCGCTGGTGGAGGAACTGACCCGCGCGGGACGCAAGGTGCATGCATTCGCCGTCGATGCGCGGCGCGAGAGCGAGGTGCAGGAGCTGTGCGAGCGGGTCGAGCGCGAGATCGGGCCGATCGAGGTCTGCCTGTTCAATGCTGGCTCGAACGTGAAGAAGGACCTGCACGAGACCAGCGAAAAACTGTTCTTCAAGGCCTGGGAGCTCGCCTGCATGGCCGGATTCCTGGTCGGACGCGAGGCGACGCGGCATATGCTGCGGCATGGCCGGGGCACCATGCTGTTCACCGGCGCGACCGCGAGCGTGCGCGGCGGCAGCGGCTTTGCCGCATTCGCGTCCGCAAAGTTCGGCCTGCGCGCGGTGGCGCAGGCAATGGCGCGCGAACTCGGGCCGAAGAACATCCATGTCGCCCATCTCCTGATCGATGCCGGCGTCGATAGCCCAGCCATTCACCAGCGGATGGCCGACAGGGGCATCGACGCGTCGGAGATCGCGCCGGATTCGCTGACGAAGACATCCTCGATCGCCGAGGCCTACTGGTTCGTGCACCAGCAAAGCCGCGACGGCTGGAGCCATGAAATCGATCTGCGGCCATCGGTCGAGAAATGGTGATGTCATGCCGGAGACGCTGACGCTGTGGGGCGTGGGGACATCGCGGACGATCCGAGCCCATTGGGCGTTGCACGAACTGGGACTGGATTATCGCTGCCGGCCGATCCTGCCGCGCTCGGGCGAGACCAAGACGCCCGAATACACGGAGCTGAACCCGCGCCAGAAGATACCGCTGCTGCAGGACGGCGACTTTACGATCGGGGAGAGCGCCGCGATCGTCGCCTATCTGGCGCGCACCTATTCCAATCCCGATGTTGCGCTGGTGCCGGTTGCGGCGCGCGATTTCGCGCGCTGGCTGGAATGGTGCTTCTTCATCGTGGCCGAACTGGACTCGACCAGCCTTTACGTGATGCGCCGCCACGGCCTCCAGGGTCTTGCGCATATCTACGGCCACGCGCCCGACGTGGTCGGCAAGGCCGCGGAATATTTCCGCCAGCAACTCAGGCACGTCGAAGTGGCGCTGTCCGATGGCCGCAAGTATCTGATGGGCGATCAGTTCACCAGCGCGGACATCCTGCTGACGACCTGTCTGGTGTGGGCCATCGATTACGGCGTCGGGGTCTGCGATGTCGCGACGCCCTATCTCGACCGCGTCACCGCACGGCCGGCCTACAAGGAGAGCGTCGCGGTCAACACCGTGAAGATCTGACCGGTCCTACCGCCGCCTTGCACCGCCGACGTCTGACGTCGGCACCAGGCCGAACCGGCCGTGCAGTCCGCGCCAGAGGCCGGCGCACAGAACGCTCAGAAGCTTGCGCATCGACTTCCCCCTCGACACCGTCCATCGCAATCCTGCGAGCGCGGGTGGCGAAAGGACAGAGCCAATTCTGAGCAGGCCTGCGCAGTTTTTGAGCAGCACGCTTGCGCCGCCAAGCCGAGCGCACCGGAAAATCTCATGAGATTCAAACGCCAGCTCTGTGGCACGCCTCGTGCATCAAAGGCGCTGAGTTGGCCGCTAGGGTTCCGATCTTGCCAGGCAAGATGCTGGTCCGAGAGCAGCCGCTTGCGGGGGAGACATCCCCGCAGGTGCACGGCGGGATAAAAGCCCGGGAGACCTCGTTAGCCAAGGGATTGGCGGAGCGATGGTCTTTTCGCCAGTCCCTTTTTGTGAAGTTTCGCAAGAGGGATCGGCAATGAACAAGTTCTCTTTCTTCCTTCGCTCGGTTGTCATCGGCTGCGCGATCGTGCTCGCGGCGGCGCCCGCGGCCGATGCCGCGCCGAAGAAAAGCTTCAAGGTCGCCTGGTCGATCTATGTCGGGTGGATGCCGTGGGGCTATGCGGCCGACACCGGCATCGTCAAGAAGTGGGCCGACAAATACGGCATCACGATCGAGGTCAAGCAGTTCAACGACTACGTCGAATCGATCAACCAGTACACCGCCGGCGGCTATGACGCCGTCACCATCACCAACATGGATGCGCTGTCGATTCCTGCCGCAGGCGGCGTCGACACGACAGCAGTCGTGATGGGCGACTTCTCCAACGGCAATGATGCCGTGATCCTGAAGAACAAGTCCGACCTCGCCGCGATCAAGGGACAGACGGTCAATCTGGTCGAGTTCTCGGTGTCGCACTATCTGCTGGCGCGTGCGCTCGAGACCAGCAAGCTCAGCGAGAAGGACGTCAAGGTCGTCAACACGTCGGATGCCGACATCGCAGCCGCCTACAAGACGCCTGACGTCAATGCGGTCGTGACCTGGAATCCGATCGTCACGGAAATCCTCGGCTCGCCCGACGCCAAGAAGGTGTTCGATTCCTCGCAGATCCCCGGTGAGATCATGGACCTGATGGTGGTGAACACCGCGGTTGCCAAGGACAATCCGGATTTCGCCAAGGCGCTGGTCGGCATCTGGTACGAGACGCTGTCCAGGATGACGGCGAACGATCCCGCCGCGAAGGCCGCCAAGGAGGCGATGGCCAAGGCCTCCGGCACCGACCTTGCCGGTTTCGACAGCCAGCTCTCGACCACAAAACTGTTCGACAAGGCAACCGACGCCGAAGCCTTTACGCGCAGCAAGACTGTCGGAGCGACCATGGATCGCGTCCGCAAGTTCCTGTTCGAGAAGGACCTGCTCGGCAAGGGCGCGAAATCGGCCGACGCCGTCGGCATCGAGCTCGCCGACAAGTCGGTGCTGGGCGACAAGGCGAACGTCAAGCTGCGCTTCGATCCGACCTACATGGACGAAGCCGCCAAAGGCAAGCTCTGACGCGCAAGCTCTGACGCCACGGCGCGATCTCCAAGCAGGAGCCGACGATGCGACTTGTGAACATGCGGCCGGGACGGCAGACGCGATTCTATCTGCTCGCGCTGCCGTTCCTCTTGGTCGCAATCGCCTACTTCGCCGGCTCCGGCGCGCGGCTCGCGCAAAACCCAAACGACAAGCTGCTCCCGGCGCTGCCGAGTATGGTGCAGGCAGTCAAGCAGATGGCGTTCGAGGTTGATCCGCGCACCGGCAGCTATCTGATGGCCTCCGACACCGTCGCCAGCCTGGGGCGATTGGGCTCTGCGCTGGCGATCTCGACGGTGGCGGCGCTGGTCCTCGGCATCTTGATTGGGCTGTTGCCGGGCGCCAATGCGTTGCTCGGGCCGTTCGTGTCGGTGACGTCGATGGTGCCGCCGCTGGCGCTGTTGCCGATCCTGTTCATCGTGATGGGGTTGGGGGAGAACTCGAAGATCGCGCTGATCGTGATCGGGACGCTGCCCTGCATGATCCGCGACCTCGCCATGAAGGTGCAGGAGCTGCCGCGCGAGCAGATCGTCAAGGCGCAGACGCTCGGCGCCTCGACCTGGCAGATCGCGCTGCGCGTCGCGATGCCGCAAACCCTGCCGCGGCTGATCGACGTGCTGCGGCTGCAGCTCGGCCCGGCGTGGCTGTTCCTGATCGCGGCTGAGGCGATCGCCTCCGATTCCGGGCTCGGCTACCGGATCTTCCTGGTGCGCCGCTATCTCGCGATGGACGTCATCATCCCCTACGTCGCCTGGATCACGCTGCTGGCGTTCCTGATCGATGTCGGCCTGCGCGTCCTGCAACGCAAGGCGTTTCCCTGGTTTGCCTCGGTGAGGGCGGAATGAGCGCGATCCGGTTCGACGACGTCTGGAAGGAATATGGTGACCACATCGTACTGGAGCGCATCACGATGGAGGTCGAGCCGCGCGCCTTCATTGCGCTGGTCGGCCCGTCCGGCTGCGGCAAGACCACGTTGCTGCGCATGCTGCTCGGTGAGGAGCAGCCGAGCCGCGGGCAGATCCTGGTCGACGGCAAGCCGTTGCCAGCCGAGCCGGACGCCGACCGCGGCGTGGTGTTCCAGCGCTACTCGGTGTTTCCGCACCTCACCGTGCTGCAGAACGTCATGCTCGGCCGCGAGCTGCGCGACGCAAAGCTCATTGGCCGGTTGTTCGGCGCCGCACGCCGCGCGGCCGCCGACGATGCCATGAAGCTGCTGGCGGAGGTCGGGCTCGCCGGTCAGGAGAGCAAGTACCCGTCCGCGCTGTCAGGCGGCATGCAGCAGCGCCTCGCGCTGGCGCAGGCGATCATGCGTGGCCCGAAGATCCTGCTGCTCGACGAGCCGTTCGGCGCGCTCGATCCTGGCATCCGCGCCGACATCCACCTGCTGATGAAGCGGCTCTGGAACGAGACCCATCTGACGGTCGTGATGGTGACGCATGACCTCAGCGAAGCCTTCGGGCTCGCCACGCGCGTGATCGCGCTGGAGCGGTCGCGCAACCGGCCCGAGGAGCGCGAGCGCTACGGCGCCACGGTGTCGCGCGATCTCGAGATCTTTCCGCGCCGCAGTGCCGAGCTGCGGACCACAGTTCAACCAGCTCCGGCCGGGACGACCCGGTCAGGCAAGGAGCATCAGCCGGGACGGCCCGGCGCTCTCGTCTTGAAGGGGCAACCATGATCCTCACAGAGGAACAGAAGGCCGAGATCGCGGCGCATACACGACGGTACAACGAGCTGAAAGCGGCGGGGCAGGAGCACGCGCCGCGCGCGCTGCCGGCGCCGACCGCGCGCGACGGCGCGCCTATTCCCACTGATGAGATCGTCCATCGCGAGGTCATCCCGGCCGGCTGGTACTGGACCACACGGCTGAACCGCGGCGAGGCGCTGCGCATCGTCAACACGTTGGGGACATCGACCGTCAGCCTGCTCGCCTGGAATGCGGCCGATCCCAGCGAACGGTTCAACCACGCCGACACCATCAAGGTGCAGTGGGCGGCACGGCTGCAGAAGGGACGGGTGCTGCTGTCCGACATGGGGCGCGCGTTGGTCGGCATCACCGAGGATACCAGCGCCGCGCATGATGCCGTGGTCGGCGGCTCGACGTCAGCGACCAACCAGGCAAAATACGGCGAGGGCAATTTCCGCAACACGCGCGACAACTTTGTTCTCGCTGCGGCCAAGCTCGGGCTCGACCGCCGCGACGTGCATCCCTGCGTCAGCTTCTTTGCACCGGTCGCGATCGACGCCGACGGCAAGTTGGTCTGGTTGGAGGGGCGGCGCGAGAAGGGTGACTTCGTCGACCTGCGCGCGGAAATGGATTTGCTGATCGCGCTGTCGAATTGTCCGCATCCGCTCGATCCTGCTGCGGCTTATCCGCAGGCGAGCGTGGAGATCGTGCGCTACCGCGCCGATGCGCCGGCGGCTGACGATCTTTGCCGCAGCGCGACCGCGGAGGCGGTTCGCGCCTATGAGAACAATGCGCTGTATTTCGGCGAAACTCCGGAAGGAGCCGTGCGATGACCACGCAATCCGTTCAGACGCGCGGCCGCGTCGTCCTTGATGTCGAAATTCCCGCGCGCAAGCCGTGGTCGGCGATTATCCGCAAGGGTCAGACCCTGCGGATCACCGATACCCACGGCCAGCAGGCGGTCGATACGCTGTTCTATCGCGCCGATGATTTCGGTGAGCGCTACAGCGGGCAGGATACGCTGCGCGCACAGGGCTCGGCCTATGTCGGGCTCGGCACAAAGATCATGTCCAACGAAGGCCGCGTGATGCTGCGCGTCACCGTCGACAGTTGCGGCCTGCACGATACCTCGGCCGGCGCCTGCTCCTGCGAGAGCAACACCGTGCGGTTCGGGCACCAGACCCGCTACCAGCACGCCTGCCGCGAGAACTTTGTGCTGGAAGCTGCGAAATACGGCCTGTCGAAGCGCGACATCGTGCCGAACCTCAACTTCTTCATGAACGTGCCGATCGATCCCGCCGGCAATTTCACGGTGGTCGACGGCGTCTCCAAGCCCGGCGACGCCATTGAGCTGGTCGCCGAGATGGACGTGCTGTGCCTGATCTCGAACTGCCCGCAGATCAACAATCCCTGCAACGGCTTCTTCCCGACGCCGGTGCAAGTCACGATCTTCGATGCGACGATCTTCGAGCCGGAGGCGTGAGGCATGTTCAGCAAGGTCCTGATTGCCAACCGCGGCGAGATCGCCGGGCGGATCGGCAGAACATTGCGCCATATGGGCATCGCTTCGGTCGCGGTCTATTCCGACGCCGACCGCTTCACCCGGCCGGTGCTCGCGGCCGACGAGGCGGTGCGCATTGGTCCGGCGCCCGCCGCCGAGAGCTACCTCAACGTCGATGCGATTATGGCGGCATGCCTTGCGACCGGCGCGCAGGCGGTGCATCCCGGCTACGGCTTCCTGTCGGAGAACCGCCGCTTCGCCGAGCGGCTGGCCGAGCACGGCATCAGATTCATCGGGCCGCGGCCGGAGCATCTCGACGCCTTCGGCCTCAAGCACAAGGCGCGTGAAATCGCGGAGCGGAGCGGCGTGCCGCTGCTGCCGGGCTCTGGCCTCCTGGAGACGATCGACGAGGCAGTGCAGCAGGCGGACGTGATCGGCTTTCCGGTGATGCTGAAAAGCACGGCGGGCGGCGGCGGCATCGGCATGCAGCTCTGCCACGACATGGCGACGCTGCGCGAAAGATTCGAATCGGTGCAGCGCACGGCGCGGGCGAGTTTTGGCGATGCCCGGGTCTATCTCGAGCGCTTCGTCGCCCGGGCGCGCCACATCGAGGTGCAGATCTTCGGCAACGGCAAGGGCGACGTCATCGCGCTCGGCGAGCGCGACTGCTCGCTGCAGCGGCGCAACCAGAAGGTCTTTGAGGAGACCCCCGCGCCGGGGCTTTCCGCCGGCGTCAGGCAGCGGCTGCATGCGGCGGCAGTGTCGCTCGGCAAGGCGGTAAGTTACGAATCCGCGGGGACCGTGGAGTTCATCTACGACGTCGAGCGCGAGGACTTCTACTTCCTCGAGGTCAACACCCGCCTCCAGGTCGAACATCCCGTCACCGAGCAGGTCACTGGCGTCGATCTCGTCGAGTGGATGATCCGGCAAGCGGCCGGCGAGGACGTGCTGGCGCACGCGGGCACGCTGACGCCCAAGGGCGCGGCGATCGAGGTGCGGCTCTATGCCGAGAACCCGGGCGCCGGCTTCCGCCCGAGCGCGGGCCGGCTGACGCAGGTGACGTTCTCGCCGGACGCACGGATCGACGGCTGGATCGAGACCGGCACCGAGGTGACCCCGTTCTACGATCCCATGCTGGCCAAGATCATCGTTGCCGCCGCGACCCGCGAGGCCGCGATAGCAAAGCTGACGCAGGCGCTCGATGAGACGGTCGTCGCCGGCATCGAGACCAATCTCGACTATCTGCGCGCGATCGCCGCGTCGGACGTGTTCTGTAGCGGGCAGGTGGCGACCAGCGTGCTCGGCGCGTTTGCCTATCGACCCCGCACCATCGACGTCGTCGCGCCCGGGGCGCAGAGCGGGGTGCAGGAATTGCCCGGCCGCCTGCATCTCTGGCATGTCGGGGTGCCGCCGAGCGGCCCGATGGACGAACGGTCGTTTCGGCTCGCCAACCGCGTGGTCGGAAATCCGGAAATAACGACCGCGCTGGAGCTCACGGTCAATGGGCCCACCTTGCGCTTCAACTCCGATGCGATTGTCGCGCTCTCGGGTGCGCGCATGAAGGCATCGCTGGATGGCGCCGAGATTACCTACGACGAGCCGGTCGCGATACGCGCCGGCCAGACGCTGGTCATCGGCAGCATCAGGGGCCCGGGCCAGCGCACGTACCTGGCCGTGCGCGGCGGCATCGATGTGCCCGAGATCCTCGGATCGCGCGCCGTGTTCGCGCTCGGTGCGTTCGGCGGCCATGCGACGGGCTCGCTGAAGGCCGGCGACGTGCTGCATGTCGGCGTCGAGACGCCGGGCCTTGGCGCTCCTCGGCGCGCAACGGAGGACGAACAACCGCAGCTCACATCGGCCTGGCAGGTCGGCGTGATCTACGGCCCGCATGGCGCGCCGGACTTCTTCCTCGACGAGGACATCGAGACACTGTTTGCGTCGAGCTACGAGGTGCACTTCAACAGCGCCCGCACCGGCGTGCGGCTGATCGGGCCGAAGCCGCGCTGGGCCCGGGCCGATGGCGGCGAGGCCGGGCTGCATCCGTCGAACATCCACGACAATGCCTATGCGGTCGGCTCGATCGACTTCACCGGCGACATGCCGATCATTCTCGGGCCCGATGGGCCGAGCCTCGGCGGTTTCGTCTGTCCGGCCGTCGTCGCGCGCGACGAGCTCTGGAAGGTCGGCCAGCTCCGGCCCGGCGACACCGTGCGCTTCGTGCCGGTGAAACGCGATGATCCGGTTGCCGGGCCCACGGTGCTGCGTGCGCCCGAGCTCGGCGCGGCCGTCGTCGGACGCAATGATGACGGTCCGATCCCGGTGGTGTACCGCCGCGCCGGCGACGACAATCTCCTGGTCGAATATGGCCCGATGGAGCTCGACGTCGCGCTGCGGCTGCGCGTCCATGTGCTGGCGCAGGCGCTGGAAGAGGCGAAGCTCGACGGCCTGATCGATCTGACGCCCGGCATCCGCTCGCTGCAGATCCATTATGACGGCACGGCGCTGTCGCGCGGAAAGCTGCTCGACGTGCTCAGGCGGATCGAACGCGAATTGCCGCCGGTTGATGCGATGCGGGTGCCGAGCCGCACCGTGCACCTGCCGCTGTCGTGGCGCGATCCACAGGCCGAGCTTGCGATGCGCAAGTATCAGGAGCTGGTGCGCGCGGATGCGCCGTGGTGTCCCTCGAATGTCGAGTTCATCCGCCGCATCAACGGCCTTGGCAGCGAGCACGATGTCCGCCGCATCGTGTTCGATGCCGATTATTTCGTGCTCGGCCTCGGCGACGTCTATCTCGGTGCGCCGGTGGCAACCCCGCTCGATCCGCGGCATCGCCTCGTCACCACGAAGTACAATCCGGCGCGGACCTGGACCCCAGAAAACGCGGTCGGCATCGGCGGCGCCTATATGTGCATCTACGGCATGGAAGGGCCGGGCGGCTACCAGCTGTTCGGCCGCACCATCCAGGTCTGGAACAGCTGGCGCACGACGCCGGTGTTCGAGCCCGGCCATCCCTGGCTGCTGCGGTTCTTCGACAAGATCCGCTTCTTCCCGGTCGACGCCGACGAACTCTTGGACGCGCGCGCCGCATTCCCGCACGGGCAATACGACATCAGGATCGAGCAGGGCGAGTTCTCCTACGCCGACTATGCGAAACGACTGGCGGAGGCGCAGCCCTCGATTGCCGCGTTCAAGGCGACCCAGCAGGCGGCGTTCGACGCCGAGCGTCAGCGTTGGCGCGAGATGAAGCTCGATGAGGCGCCGGCGGAATCGGTCGAGACTGCCGCTGTTGCGACCGGAATTCCCGACGGCCAGGTCGGCGCGTTCTCGGAAGTGCCGGGCAACATCTGGAAGATCCTGGTCGAGGAGGGCACCGCGGTCGCAGCCGGCGACACCCTCGCCATCATCGAGTCGATGAAGATGGAGATCTCGGTGCTGTCGCCAGCGGCGGGCCGCATCGCGTCGGTGCCGGTCAAGCCCGGCCAGACGCTGCGCGCAGGCGACATCGTCGCGTTGCTCCGGCCGGGTTAGGACGGGTGCGCATCGAGACGCAACGTCCGCCTAGCTCACGACGGTGCCGCGAATGCGGATGTCGCGCGGGCTCTCAGGCGGACCAACAGCGGTGCTGCGTGCGCCATCTGGACTTTCCAGTTCGTACGGGCGGAGGGGATGTCGCGATCGGCTGCGTTCACCGGAGGCTGCTGCTCTCGCTTTGTACTGAGCGCGTTCAGGAGCATCGCGAACACGATCATCATCAGGACGCCCGCAATGCTGAGCGCAATCTGAATGGAAGGCCTGTTCGATACGTCGAATAGATCGAATTGGCTGACGAGCGCCAGGAGCACGCCGAGACAAAAGATCGGTAGTGAGTGTTCGCCACAACTCCGCGCGCTGCGCAGCAGCGGCGCTGACAGTCCTCGCCAACCCTGGGGAACGAGCTGCAATGCCACGATCGCGAGAGCCAGGAAATGCAGCAGTCGCAGCGGACTCAGATTCGATTTGTTCAATGGAAATAGCAGATCCGTCAAAGTCTGCGGGAGCAGTGGCTTGCTGTTCTGGCCCAATGCAAGGACCAGGCTGAACGCCAGATAGAGAATGGAAAGAACCAAGGCAGGGCGCGAAGTCACCCACTTTCGGATCTTCTGTCCCTCGATGACGTACCATGCACCCAGCACGATCAGAAGCTGCCAGGCCAGTGGATTGAAGAACCAGGCGCCGTCGGGCCAGGCAGGAACCCGCCATCGGAAGACGTGCACCAGTGCGTAGAGCAACAACGAGAAGCCGAGCGTCGCGTTTGGCGCGCGCAGCAATAGCCACAGCAGCGGTGCGAACAAGACGTGACACACCACAAAAACCGGCAAGACATCGGTGTTGACTGGGCGGTATTGCAGGACCGCGGCATGCGCGAGCGTCGCGCCGGGATGCTCGAATAGAACCCGCGTATTGCTCGCGTCGGCAAGGCGGTCGCTGCCTGCGAAGTAGACGAGGATGGCGCAGGCGAGCGTCAGCAGCAGGAAGGCGGCGTAGATGTCCCACCCGCGCCGCAGCGAACGGCCGATCATGCCCCTCCAGCCATCGCGCTGGCATACTCTGCCGTAAGCCAGCGCGCAGGTAATGCCCGAAATGAACATGAATATTTCGGCGGCGTCGCAGAAGCCGTAGTTGCGCAGCGTCAGCCAGCTTCCGACGTTGTTCGGGATGTGATCGAGAAAGATCCACCATAACGCGATGCCGCGACAGATATCGATGCGGGGGTCGCGGCCGGTCGATCTGAACTCCGGCGGAGTTTCGCCGATCAATCGCTTCGAGCTGTGTGTTCGATCATGCATTTGTCGATCTGTCCGGCGGACGCGCACGGCCTCATCGGACGATGGTCCATGAGGCGCTCGGATGCTCCGAGGCGCGCGCGTGCTGGTCCAGCCTCCGGTCAACTCTTGGGATTATGTGCTCCGGCTACCCGAGGGTTGGCGACGTTTTCGTCGGCCAGTCGCAATCACGGGGGCCAGCAGGATCGCTGTCTTCCGACGGCGCGTGCAAGATTTCGCCGATGACCGGTATCAAAAGCTGCTTCCGCATCTCGGCGAGGCGGGCGCGACAGTACTCATGATAAAGCATGTCGAATATGGTGGGCATGATCGAACGCCTTCTTGATCACTGAGGTTAACTTCCCACGTGACAGATTTCGACCATTTCAACCGGCGGCAAAAAGCGGCGCCGGGATAGTTTATGTCCGATGAACCCTGCCAGCGATGTCGCTATGGCAGCAAAATAAATTCGATTTCAAAACGCCGCAGAATTGCCCGCCCGCAATTCCTTGAGTTCGATCGATCGCCAGCAAGTCCGTAAAGCCGATTTGCGCTTTGCACCTTGCTAGGAGTGTCCAAACTGGGTCCGGTGGCAGCAATTATAAATAGAGCCGTCACGACCGCCTCCTCTTAAAGGAGAAAAATCGCCGTGACTTTCGCTATCATTATAACCGTAATATCCTGATCACCGAGTGAACCAGTTCACATCAGCATCAATCACAGGCGAGTGAGACTAGCAGACCGGTAGCGTGGCTTCTTGGACTCATGCGCACGGATCGAGCTTAGGTCGGTGCGTGAATTGCAAAATGCAGATAGTGGCTGCGGTGTGCCGCAGCATTCCGTTCTGATGTTTTGTGAAGGCTGGAGGTCCCCATGGCTACGGACGCAGCCGATTTTTTATCGTATCGATTTTCGACGCGCGACCATCCGGAGCGTATCCGGGTCCCGCTATGGCGCGAGCACTTCGCACGATGCATCGTGCACGCCGATATCGAGCCTCTATCGGACGTTCCGTTCCGGGCCGATGCGTCGCTGCACGCGGTTCAGGGCTTGCGTACGCTCGCGCTGAAAGGCACGTCCATGCGTTTCGCGCGCTTGCGAGCGAACCTTGCCGATGGCGATGACTCCATCGGTGTCATCGTCTGCTCGTCCGCGAGAAGTCGGCTGTCGCAGCGCGGCGAGGACGTTGAGCTTCGCGGCACCGATGCGATCGCAATTCTGCATTCCGAGCCCGTCAGCGTGACTTATGTCGAAGGACTGCAATTTGGCCTGGCCGTGCCGCACGCGGCGCTTGCGCAGCGCGTGACGGATGTGGAAGGCTTGGCCATGCGGCCGATCCGGCACCAAACGGAAGCCTTCCGCTTGTTCACGGCATATCTGAAGTCGGTGTTCAAGACAGGAGCCCTGAGCGCTCCCGGGCTTCGTGAGACGGTCGTGCACCACATCCATGATCTCGTCGCGCTCGCAATCGACGAGTGTCCTGCGTTGGGCGAGAGCAGTGCGAGCGCCGTCGTAGCTGCGCGGCAGAGTGCAGCACTCGACTACATCGCCCACCACTTCGAGGAGCCCGGACTTAGCGTTCAGACGGCCGCACGCGGGCAGGGCATCTCGTCCCGCTATCTGCAGCGCCTGATGGCGTCGTCGGGATCATCGTTCACCGAGCGCCTCAATGAATTGCGTCTTCAACGGGCGTTCCAGCTGCTCACCGGGTCCGATGCCGGCCGTCGGCGAATCTCCGATGTCGCGCTGGAGGTGGGTTTCTCGGACGTTTCGCATTTCAACCGCTTGTTCCGGGCTCGCTTCGGCGATTCACCGCGCGGCGTTCGGTTCGGACGCAAGGGATCCAGCGGAGCCGCGCGACTCTGATCGAGAACGAGGCGTCCGCGTAGTCCAACAGCCGATGTTCGCGGATTGTGGAGGCTGTCCGCCTCACACCTCGAGCCATTCCTCGCGAATGGCGGCGTTGGACTTGAGCTGCTCTGGCGTGCCTTCGAACACGACGCGGCCGTGGCCCATGATGTAGACCCGGTTCGAGATCTTCATCGCGATCGACAGCTTCTGCTCGACCAGCAGGATGGCGACGCCGGCTTTCGCGATCCGCGCGATCAGCTCGCCGACCTGCTGCACGATCAGCGGCGCCAGGCCTTCGGTCGGCTCGTCGATCATCATCAGCTCGGGGTCGCCGAGCAGGGTGCGGCAGGTGGTCAGCATCTGCTTCTCGCCGCCCGACAGCACGCCGGCCGGCGTGTCGGCGCGGCGGGCGAGATTGGGGAACATGTCGAGCATTTCCTGCAGCCGCCACTTGCCGGGGCGGCGCGGGTCCTTGATGCCGAGGATCAGGTTCTGGCGCACCGTCAGGCTCGGGAAGATGTCGCGATGCTCGGGCACATAGCCGAGCCCGAGGCGGGCGATCTTGTGGCTCGGCAGGCCGGCGATGTCCTGGCCCTTGAAGCGGATGGTGCCGTGCGGCGGCACCTCGCCCATGATCGCCTTGACGGTGGTGGAGCGGCCGACGCCGTTGCGGCCGAGCAGGCTCACCACCTCACCGGCGGCGATGTCGAGATCGACGCCCTGCAGGATGTGGCTCTTGCCGTAATAGGCGTGAAGATTCCTGACCTCGAGCATCAGTCGACCTCCTCGCCGAGATAGGCTTCCTTGACCTTCGGGTTGCCGCGGATCTCCTCGGGCGTCCCGGAGGCGATGATGTGGCCGTAGACCAGCACCGAGATGCGGTCGGCGAGGCCGAACACCACGCTCATGTCGTGCTCGACGATCACGAGCGTGCGTCCCTCGGTGAGGCGGCGGATCAGCGCGACGGCGCGCTCGGTCTCGGCGTGGCTCATGCCCGCGGTCGGCTCGTCCAGCATGATGACGTTGGCGCCGCCGGCGATCGTGATGCCGATCTCGAGCTCGCGCTGCTCGGCATAGGTGAGCAAGCCCGCCGGCACGTCGCTGCGATGGCTGAGATGGATGTCGTCGAGGATCTGCGCGGTGCGCTGCTTCACCTCGGGCAGGTTGTCGACGTTCTTCCAGAACGCGTAGCGGTGGCCGGTCGCCCACAGCACGGCGCAGCGGACGTTCTCCCACACCGTCATGCGGGCGAACACGTTGGTGACCTGGAACGAGCGCGACAGCCCGCGCCGGTTGATCTCGAACGGCCGCAAGCCCGAGGTCACCTCGCCGTTGAGGCGGATCTCGCCCGAGGTCGGCTTGATGTAGCCAGAGATCAGGTTGAACGTCGTCGACTTGCCGGCGCCGTTCGGCCCGATGATGGCGTGACGCTCGCCCTTGGCGACGCTCAAGTTGAGATCGCGGATGATCTGGACATTGCCGAAGCTCTTCTCGACGGCGTTGACTTGGATGGCAGCGGTCATGCGAGATACCCCCGATCACGGGCCACCGTCGCGGCGCGGTCCCAGGCTTCCGCGACGCGCCGCCAGGTGATGCGCGCAACCAGGAAGCCGCCGACCACCAGAACCGCGGCCGCCGCCCAGGTCGTTGGCGCCGTGGCGACGAAGGGGATGCCGAGCAGATTGATCGGGTCGCCACCGGAGAAGCGCGCGACGGTCTCGATGGTCAGGATGATGCCGAGCGCAAACGCCAGCGTCGGAATCGCCGCGACCAGGTAGGACGGGATCACCGTGCCGAGCGTTCCGGCGCGGATCAGCGGGCGATGCTTCATCAGGATGCCGGCGATACCGCCCGGCGCGAACATCACGATGCCGATGAAGATGACGCCGAAATAGAGCTGCCAGACCGAGGTGACGCTGGTCAGCCCGAGCTGCAGATAGGTCACCAGGATGGCACCCAGGATCGGACCAAAGAAATAGGCGGTGCCGCCGATGAAGGTGGAGAACAGCACGAAGCCCGATTGCATGGCGCCGAGATAGGCGGAGTTGGCGATCTCGAAATTGATCGCGGTCAGGCCGCCGGCGATGCCGGCGAAGAAGCCGGCGAACATGTAGGCGAGATAGCGCACCACATGCGGATCGTAGCCGATGAACTCGACGCGCTCCGGATTGTCGCGCACCGCGTTGCAGATGCGGCCCAGGGGCGTGCGGGTCAGCGCGTACATCGCGATCGCCGAGACCAGCACCCAGAACGCGATCAGATAGTAGACCTGGATCTGCGGCCCGAAGGTCCAGCCGAACATCGGCATCAGCGAGGTGCGGTCGGTGGTGATGCCGGACTCGCCGCCGAACACGCTGCGCAGGATCAGCGAGGACGAGGCGACCAGCTCGCCGATGCCGAGCGAGATCATCGCGAACACGGTGCCGGCGCGCTTGGTCATGACCCAGCCGACCAGAAGCGCGAACGCCATGCCGCCGATGCCGCCGATCAAGGGGATCACCGGCAGCGGGATCGGCCAGTTGTGGTTCGCGACCGCGTTCATGGCGTGCACGGCAAGGAAGCCGCCGAGGCCGTACTGCACGGCGTGTCCGAACGACAACAGCCCGGTCTGGCCGAGCAGGATGTTGTAGGACAGCGCGAAGATGATCGCGATGCCGATCAGGCTGAACGAGGTCAGCGAGCCGCCGGAGGAGAAGATGAGCGGCAGCACGATCAGCGCCGCCGCTGCGAGCAGCCAGACGCCATAGAAGCCGAGGGCGCCGCCGGGCTCCTGCTTGGCCGCGGCAAGGGAGGGCGTGGGGGCGTTGGTCATGACTCGCGCGTCCCCAACAGGCCCATGGGGCGGAAGATCAGCACCAGCACCAGCAGCAGATAGGGCAGGATCGGCGCGATCTGCGCGATCGTGACGTTCCAGATGTCGGTGAGCGGCGAGGGGCCGAGGCTCGGATCGAGCGGCCCGAACACGCTGGCGAGCGAGCCGTTGAGCGCGACCGCAAATGTCTGGATCAGTCCGATCAGCAGTGAGGCGATGAAGGCGCCGGGCAAGGAGCCGAGGCCGCCGAACACGATGACGACGAACAGGATCGGTCCGAGATACGCGGCCATGTCGGACTGCGTCACCAGCGAGGGACCGGCGATGACGCCGGCAAGACCCGCCAACGCGCTGCCGACGCCGAACACCAGCATGAACACGCGGCCGACATTGTGGCCGAGATGGCCGACCATGCTCGGATGGGTCAGTGCGGCCTGTACGATGAGGCCGACCCGGGTCCGCTTCAGCGTCACCAGCAGCGCGATGAAGATCACGACCGAGACCACCAGCATGAAGATCTTGTAGGCGGGGTAGTTGGTGGAGAACACGGTGAAGGCCGGGAAGTCGAGCACTGCCGGGACGCGGTAGTCGACCGGGCTCTTGCCCCAGATCATCGAGACGATCTCTTCGATCGCGAAAGCCAAACCAAAGGTCAAAAGCAGCTCGGCGACATGGCCGTGCTTGTGGGTGTTGCGCAGGCCGTAGCGCTCGACGCCCATGCCGACCACGCCGACCAGCAGCGGTGCGATCACCAGCGCCGGCCAGAAGCCGATCCAGCGGGTGAGCTGATAACCGAAGAACGCGCCGAGCATGTAGAAGCTGGCATGCGCGAAGTTCAGCACGCCCATCATGCTGAAGATGACGGTGAGTCCGCTGGACAGCAGAAACAGCAGCATGCCGAACAAGACGCCGTTGAGCGTCGAGATGACGATCAGCTCAGCCACGGTGCACTCGCTTGAGAATGGGAACGGTTCACGTGATCAAAGACCTGTCGAAGGAAATTTATCACCGGTCATTCCGGGGCGATGCGAAGCATCGAACCCGGAATCTTTGGTCTCCGGGGTCGATCCTGCGGACCGCCCCGGAATGACGGAAGGAGCCGATCAGGGCCGCTTCATGTTGCAGGTGGTCGGCAGCATCGTCTGCGCGGTGTCGATCTTGGAGACGATGTGCCAGCCCCAGCCGGTGTTCTCCTCGTCGAACGGCTCCTTGGTCTTGTCGGCCAGCGAGCCGAACGAGGAGATGTAGATCGGCTGGAAGAACTGGTGGTCGTCCTTGCGCATGAAGCCCTCGCCGCCGTCGAACACGTCGAACTTCATGCCTTCGAGCGCCGCTGCGACCTTCACCGGATCAATCGAATTGGCCTTCTCGGCGGCTGCCTTGAACATCCGCATCTCGTTGACCGCGCGCGGATACCACACGGAAATGCCGGTCTTGGCGCGGAAGTCCTTCTCGAAATCCATCGCCGCCTTGTTGCCGGAGTTCGGTACGCCTTCGCTGATCTGGAACACCTGGTTCTCGAGACCGGTCTGCTTGATCGCGGTCGGTCCGCCGGCGCCGCCGGCATAATAGGTGTACCAGTTGACCTTGAGGCCGGCGTCAGCCGCCGCCTTCAGCAGCAGCGCGAAGTCCTGGCCCCAGTTGCCGGTCACGACGGTGTCGGCGCCGGACGCCTTGATCTTGGCGATGTAGGGCGAGAAGTCGGTGACCTTGAGCATCGGATGCAGCTCGTCGCCGACGACCTGGATATCCGGCCGCTTTTCGCCCAGCATCTTGCGCGCAGCCGTGCGCACCGACTGGCCGAACGAATAGTCCATGTTGATCAGGTAGACCTTCTTGATGGACGGCTGGCCCTTCATGTAGTTGGTCAGCGCTTCCATCTTGATGTCCGAGTTCGCATCCCAGCGGAAATGCCAGTAGCTGCACTTCTCATTGGTCATGCTCGGATCGACCGCGGCGTAGTTGAAGTAGAGCACTTCCTTGCCGGGGTTGCGCGAATTGTGCTTGGTGACGAAATCTTCCAACGCGGCGCCGACCGACGAGCCGTTGCCCTGGGTGATGTAGTGGACGCCGGCGTCGACCGCCTTCTGCGCCTGCACCAGGCTTTCCTGTGGATTGGTCTTGTTGTCGAGCGGAACGATCTCGACCTTGTGGCCGAGGATGCCGCCCTTGGCGTTCAACTCGTCGGCGAGATACTGGAACGTCTTCAGGCCGCCTTCGCCAACGCTGGCGCCGCCGCCGGAGAGCGGATCGATGTAGCCGATCTTGATGGATTCCTGCGCGGACGCCGCGCCTCCCAACACCGTCAGTGCTGCCGTGGCAGCAACGATCAGCTTACGCATCCTGCTCTCTCCCTTGCTCATGTTTCTTGATCTTCAGCGATCGAAGCCGTCTCATAACCTCAATTGCCGAGCCTTCGCAACTTTCGCTTTGAATACTGCGTCAAGTTTTCGCGCGAGGTACTATAATGTTATAGGCTATAAATGTTTCGAGATGCCGCTAGATCCGGCGCAGATTTGAACCGCAAGTAAACTTTTGGACGAGGCATTCGCCAGTTCGTTTTGGAACCGACGTCGTCCGAATTCCGGCGAGACAAGCCTGGTCCGGGAGCATTATAGCGGCGGGATGCGAATTGGCGATTCAAGCCGGCCGGCGCGGCTTGAGGCCCGAGAGGAAGAGCCGCGCGAAGTGATCGGCGATCTCGACGGCAGACCAGTCGCGCCGGGTCTTGAACCAGATCGGATACCAATGCCCCATGCCGGTTAAAATCCGCTCGGCGAAATATGTATCGATGCGGCGGAAGCGGCCCTCGTCGATCCAGCGTTGATAGCTGTCCTGGTCTCGGCGGATCGTCGCCAGCACCTGGCCGACATACTCTTTGCGGTCAGCGTCGTTGAGATAGTTGATGTTGTGGTAGGTCGCCTTGGGGCCGCAGGGCGTGTCGTGCAGCATCAGCAGCAGGCGGATTCGCTGGACGATGTGATCGAAGGCCCCGAGGCTGTGCTCTTGCAGATGCTCGCGAATGCTGATCTCGCCGGCAAGCCCGCGTCGCAGGCAAGCCAGCAGCAGGCTCTCTTTTTCGCTGAAATGATAGTAGATGCCGGCGCGGGTGATGCCCGCATCCGCAGCGATGCTCTCGAGCGACGTGCCCGACGCGCCCCTGCGGTTGAAGCTGTCCGAGGCAATCGACAGCATCCTGTCGAACTTCGCGGCCCGCTTGTTCAACGCCGCACGCGACGCGAGGAACGGGGCGAGGCTGAGCGGTTCGGGCATGTCGGGAAGCGCGATCTCGCGCCGGTAGACGCCGTGCGTGATGATGTCGTCGATGGCGTCGATCGCCTGCTGGCGCGTGTAGTAATCGCGTTCGGACAGCCAGAACGGCACCCAGTCCAGGATCGAGATCAGCGCCACCGCCGTGAGCTGCGGCTCGTCGCAGGCGATCGAACCGTCCGCGACGCCTCTCTCCAGGATTTTCGCCAGCAGTGCGGCGTTCTGCCAGCGCTTGGCATGGACCTCGCTGCTGTAAGGCGCGGCCAGCGCATCGATATCGGTGAACAGGATCATGCGCTGGCCCTCGGGCCGCAGCCTGCCGCGCACGAAGCGCCTGACGATCTCGAGCCCGTCGATACCCGGCTCGGCGGCCGCCTCGATTTCGTGCCGGTAGATCGCAAGGCCCCGCAGATAGCAGTGGAAGATCAGATCTTCCTTGTCGCGGAAATAGTGGTACAGCGCGCCCGGCACGGCCCGCACCGACGCCGCGACCTGCTCCATCGTCACGTTCGCATAGGAGTGGCGGGCAAACAGGCGGGAAGCTGAGACGAGGATTTCTTCAGCCCGATCCGTCGGGTCGGCGGCGACTTGCAAGCTCGAATGCCCTTCCTGATCGCGGAACGATAATCCGCACGCGAGATAATCCGCTTGGCAGCGGCTTGTCGATCTGCGATAGACGGTGGCATACCATACACCAGCAGTCCTTTGGAGAGAGCATGGCGCGCAACATTCTGATTCTTGGAGCCTCCTACGGCTCGCTGCTGGGGACCAAGCTCTTGATGGCGGGGCACAATGTGTCCCTGGTGTGCCGCAAGAACACCGCCGATCTGATCAACCGCGAGGGCACCGAGGTCCGCATCAAGCTGCGCGACGAGAAGGAGCATCGCTCGATCTTCTCGCGCGACCTGCCGGGCAAGCTCGACGCCGTCACGCCCGCCGATGTCGACGTGTCGCGCTACGACATGGTCGGCCTCGCGATGCAGGAGCCGCAATACACCAACCACACGGTTCGCGTGCTGATGATCAAGATCGCGGCGGCGAAGCTGCCGTGCCTGTCGATCATGAACATGCCGCCTTTGCCGTATCTGAAGCGGATCCCCGCGCTCGCCGGCATGGATCTCGAGGAGGCCTACACCAATGCGCAGGTGTGGGAGCGCTTCGAGCCGGGCCTCGTCACGCTGTGCTCGCCGGACCCGCAGGCGTTCCGTCCGCCGGAGGAGAAGGCCAACGTGCTGCATGTCGGCCTGCCGACCAACTTCAAGGCCTCCGCCTTCGCCGACGACAAGCACAACAAGGTGCTGCGCGAGCTCGAAGCCGACATCGATGCGGTGACGCTCGACGGCCAGGACGTTCCGGTGAAGCTCAAAGTATTCGACTCGCTGTTCGTGCCGCTGGCCAAGTGGTCGATGCTGCTGACCGGCAACTACCGCTGCATCACGCCGACGGAGCCGCAATCGATCCGCGACGCCGTGCACGGCGATCTCAGCCGCTCGCAGGCGATCTACGACCATGTCGACGGCATCGCGCGCAAGCTCGGCGCCGATCCGGCGGATCAGGTGCCGTTCGCGAAATACGCCAAGGCGGCGGAAAGCCTGCTCAAGCCGTCATCGGCGGCCCGCGCGGTCGCGGCCGGCGCGCCGTTCATCGAGCGCGTCGACCTCCTGGTGAAGCTGATCTCGCACCAGCTCGGTAACCCCAGCGCCGAGATCGACCGCACCGTCGAGACCGTCGATCAGAAGCTGAACGAGAAGATCGTGCAGGGCGGCTCCGGCGCGGAGTAATCCGAGCAGCGTCGATCAAGCGACGGCATGCTTGTACCCGGGATCATGATGCGATGACTGTCTTCGCATCATGATCCGATTTCCCTTCTTGAGCATGCGTGTGCCGTGATCTCGAGCGCCACGACTAATCGGCGCGCCCGGCGATAACGCACGGGCGTCGATAACGCCACAGCGTGCACGGCGTTGATTGGCGCCGACGCTTCTACAACCATCGGGTGGGTTTTCTAAGGACGTCACATCGCTCGTGACGAATGGGTTAGTTTGTGACGGATAAGTCAGATTTGGCGTCGTCGCGCCGTGGTAGGATAAGATGCTGACGGCGCGGACCGAGGCGAACGTAGGAGGTGGTAATCCGAAAAATCCGGATCGTTTGGAAATAATCTCGGCTCCTCAGTGTTGGTTAGCAGTTAGGCTCCAGCGGGACGACAATAACATAGGTTAAGGCCCCGCTTTCCGTCGGAACTCCCCGCGCAGTCCTTTTAATGCGCAACACTTGAAAGGGAGTGCACAGATGAAACGCATGACAGCCTCGCTTGCCTTTGGCGCTTGCCTGCTGCTTGCATCGGCGGGTGTCGCACTCGCCGCCAATCCCCATCCATCTACGACCAGCGGCACGGGACAACCCGGTTCGAACAACGGCATCGCATGCAACACCGGTAGCGTCGGTGGCGGGCCGGGCGGATCGGCGAACGGCGGTGGTTCCCCGTTCAATCCCCTTCCGACGACACCAAACGGGATCGTATATGCCGGAAACCCGGGGAATCCGACGGCGCAGCCTGGAGGCGTCGGCAATCCCGATCATTCCGTCTCCCAGTACGACGTTGCCTGCTTCCAGGCGTCACAGGTGCCGTAGTGCGGGTTCGACGGATTTGAATTGACCATCCGTTCCGGCGCCGGCGGAAGTTGACGGCGCCGACGACGGGGCGAAAGCTTGATACGGGATCACAGCCACATGCGCTTGCTCGTGGCGGTTCTGCTTTGCGCTTTGGTTCTCGGGCTCGGCTATACCTACGGCTTGGACAAGCCGGCGCCGACATATCTCACTGCGCCCGTGGAACGCGGCAGCGTCTCGACTCTCGTCAAGGCGAGTGGCACCGTCGAGGCCGTCATCAGCGTCGACGTGAGCTCGCAGCTCTCGGGGCGAGTTGCAGAGGTCTTCGTCAATTTCAACGATGCCATCAAGGCCGGCCAGCCGATCGCGCAGCTCGATCAGGAGATCTTTTCCGCGCGCGTCAATGAAGCGAGGGCTGCGCTTCGGGTGGCGAACGCGGCGACACAGGTGACGAAGGCCGCGCTGGAGCGCGCAATCGTCGCGATTGCGAACGCGTACACGGCCAGAAAGCAGGCGGAGGCGCAGTCGGCGTCGATCAGGGCGCGACAGGATGAGCTGGAGCGGGAGTTCCGGCGCAAGTCCGAGCTGATGCGCACCGGCAGCGGCACCGAGCGTGACCTGGGCCAGGCTCGCGCTCTGCGTGATGCCGGGGCGGGCGAGCTGCGTGCTTCTCTCGAGCAGATCGAGATGAAGGCGCAGGCCATTGCGATTGCCGATGCCGAGAGAAACATGGCCGAGGCCAATCTCGAGAATGCGCAGGCCGTCGCCGAGCAGAGGCAGGCGGTGCTCGAGCAGGCACGGGTTGACCTGGATCGCACCGTGCTTCGCGCACCGATCGACGGACTCATCATCAAGCGGGACGTCAACCCGGGTCAAACCGTCGCCGTCAGCCTCGAGGCGAAGACGCTTTTCAAGATCGCCAACGATCTGCGCCAGATGGAGGTGCACGGAAAGGTCGACGAGGCCGACGTCGGACAATTGAAAGTCGGGCAAACGGCCCTGTTCACGGTAGATGCCTTTCCGGATCGGACGTTCACCGGACGGGTCTTGCAGATCCGCAAATCACCCGAGGTCGTGCAGAACGTCGTCACCTATACGACGATCGTCTCCACATCGAATCCGGACCTTCTGCTGCTGCCGGGAATGACCGCGCAACTTCGGATCGTGGTCAGCGATACCGGCGAGGTGCTCAAGATTCCCGGCCAGGCGCTGCGTTTCCGACCAGTCGAGGCCGGTTCTCGATCCGCACGTCAGGGGCAGGCCGAGGCGGCTTCGTTGAAGGCAGCCGCAACCGTCTGGCTCGTCGGTGATGACGGACAACCGAAGCCGCTTGCCGTCAAGCTGGGCGCGACCGATGACAATGGGGCAGAGCTCCTGGAAGGTCCGCTTGCGGAGGGCCAGCGTCTGATCATCGGGGTCGCCGATGCGCAAACCGTCAAACGCTCTTTCGGCATTCGTCTCGGCTTCTGAGACCGGATTTTCAAGATGCAGCCTCTGGTCCGAACCATTGCTCTCTCCAAACAGTATCCGTCCGGAGAAGCGGTCGTCTCTGCGATATCCAACGTGTCGCTCTCGATTGCGGCTGGCGAGTTCGTCGCGATCCGCGGCCGCTCGGGCTCCGGGAAGTCGACCCTGATGAACCTGCTGGGACTGCTCGATCGGCCCGACTCCGGCGAGTATGTGCTGAAAGGACAGGACGTCGCAAAATTGAGCGAGGACGCGCGCGCGGCCATCCGGAGCCGTGACATCGGCTTCGTGTTCCAATTGCCGACGCTTCTGCCGCGGGCCACGGCGCTGGAAAATGTCGAGCTGCCTCTGGTCTACGCATCCGTATCGCGCCAGAGACGTCGCCGCAGGGCGATGGATGCGCTCGCGCGCGTGGGTCTGGCGGCCCGCGGTCATCATTGGCCGAACCAGCTTTCAGGCGGAGAACAGCAGAGGGTCGTGATCGCCCGCGCGATGGTCAACGATCCCGCCGTCATCCTGGCCGATGAGCCGACCGGTTCGCTGGATAGCAGCACGAGCGAGGAGATCCTGTCCCTGTTCGACGGACTGCACCGCGATGGCCATACCCTCGTCGTGGTGACGCACGCCAATGAGGTGGCCGGTCGCGCGCAGCGACAGATCACCTTGCATGACGGACGGATCGTCCATGACGAGCGGGCGGCGGGCGAACGCTCGCGGCCGAACGTCATCAACCAGGAATCTCATCCATGAGTCCCGTGGAGAATCTGCGCATTGCGACGCGCGCGCTTCGCGCAAACAAGTTGCGCAGTGCGTTGACGGCCCTTGGAATCATAGTCGGCGTCGCGGCCGTGGTCTGCATGGTGTCCGTGGGAGCAGGCGCGCAGGCTGAGGTCTCGGAGAAGATTCGCACGCTGGGGGCCAACCTCCTGCTGGTTCTGCCCGGAGCGCGGAGCTCCGGGGGCGCGCGGCTCGAGTCCGGAACACAGCCCACCTTGACCGAAGAGGACGCCACCGCGATCCGCCGCGAGCTGGCGAACGTGCAAGTCGCGGCTCCGTTGCTGTCGCGATCGATGCCGCTGGTTGCGTTGAACAGGAATTGGAAGACGCTGGTGGCCGGAATAAATGCCGATTATCTGGTTGCGCGCGAGTGGCAAGTGGTCGAAGGGCGAGCGTTCAACGGCGACGAGACCGTGTCCGCCGCCAAGGTCGCCATCGTGGGGGCGGTGATCGTCGACGAGGTGTTCGACGGGCGCGCAGGCGTCGGCGGTTCCATTCGAATTGGCAACGTGCCCTTCACGGTGATTGGCGTTCTCGACAAGAAGGGATTGGGCGCAGCCGGACGCAGCCAGGACGACGTCGTGTTCATTCCTCTGTCAACGGCAAAAAGCCGCGTGCTCGGTGCCGTGCACGGCACCACGCGCGAAGCCCTGGATTTCATTTCGATCAAGCTGGCCGATGCGAGCGTGCGACCGGAAGTCCAGCGCGAGATCGAGGAACTGCTCCGGCAGCGCCACCGTATTCGCCGCGATGCTTCCAGTGATTTCAGGATAGAGAATCCGGCCGACGTGCTGACCGCACGCGGCGCCGCGGTCCGGACTCTCGGGATTCTTCTGATCGCGGTGGCCGCGGTTTCGCTGGTGGTCGGCGGCATCAGCATCATGAACATCATGCTGGTGTCGGTGACCGAGCGGACCCGGGAAATCGGGCTGCGCATGGCGGTCGGGGCCAACCGACGCGACATCCGCTGGCAGTTCCTGATTGAAGCCTTGATCCTCTCACTGATCGGAGGCGGCGCGGGCGCCATTCTGGGAGCGGTCGCGGCTATCGCGATCGCATGGAATGCTGGTTGGCCGGTGCTCATCAGCCCGTGGGCCATCATGATCGCCTGCGGATTCGCGGGCCTCGTCGGTGTCTCGTTCGGGCTCTATCCGGCGCAGAAGGCCGCGCGGCTCGATCCGATCGCGGCGTTGCGATTTGAATAGAAGTGGGCCAGGCGCCGCCGCCCTCGCCATGCACCGGTGATCGGCAAAGCGTGCGATCGCGGCTGCCGAATGCATGGCTCGGCTTGGTCAGTTGAGCTAGGCTGGCGCAGCTGCGGCTCGGAGCTACCGACATGCCGAACAAATCGCTTCCTCGCCTTGCAATCTATGGCGACCTCGATCGCGCGCGCGACATCCTGCGGGCGTGGTAGGCGCTCGACCACTTCTCGCCTGACGACGCCGAGCTTGTTGTGAAAGCGATCGCCGAAGGCATCGCCCGCGGCCGCAGGCACGGGATCGACATGGGGCAGTGCCATCTGGCGGCGTGAGGTGTGGTCACCGAGCACTTGCCTAGCGCTCGCCTATCGCGCCCTGCCCAAGTGAGGTGAGCACACCAGTCAGGCTCCCTCCCCCCTTGCGGGGGAGGGTGGGGAGAGGGGTGGCCCCGGGCGAGATCATTGACGAGGGCACCAACCGCGCAATGGCGCTCGCATGTCACGAATTCGGAGAGAGCTTGCCGTGTGGCACCCCTCTCCCCAACCCTCCCCCACAAGGGGGGAGGGAGCCTGTCCGCCGGTGGCTCCCTTACCCCACCGCCAAAATCGTCACCGCACGTGTCTGATGACTCGGTGTCTGGAAATCAATGGTCTGGCCGACCGACAATCCGATCAGCGCGGCGCCGACCGGCGTCAGCACCGAGATGCGGCGGAGCGCGATATCGGCTTCGTGAGGATACACCAGCACGACTTCCCTGACATCGCCGGTCTCGTCGTCGCGATAGCGTACGCGCGAGCCCATGCGCACCACGTCGTGCAGGTCGGCATCGTCGGCGACGACGCGGGCGCGGTCGGTCTCGCGCGCCAGGAACTGGGCCACGCGCGGAAACACCGCCATGCTGGAATCGGCCAGCGCGCTGAGGCGATGCGCCTCGCTCGCGGTGATGACGATCGGCGGCAATGCCGGGGCGGTAAAGCTATTCTGAATGCTCTGGGGCATGTCGGTTTGACCTTGCGGTTGATCGAAGGCGCGATAGCGCCGGCGCGCGAATGCTTCGCGCGACACGGCGGGTTGAAATGATGTTGATGACGCCTGAAGAATCCGGACGGCGCGCGATCGCCGGCCGGCTAAGTGCCTGCGTGCAGACGTCCGGCGCGCAAGCCGAGGCGCGCAATGCGGGTGTTGATGCTCAACATGTCGATCATGGCACCATCAACATAGCTGCTCGTGACGACGCATCCATTGCGGCGAAAGCGCGCACGCGCCGCGCATCACGGCTGGCCGATGCCGGTGAGGCCGAGCACCGCGCCGGCGGCGAGCGCGAGCAGCGGATGGATGCGGGTCGTCGTGGTGGCGATCGCGACGCCGGCCGCGATCAGGATGGTGCCCCAGCTCGAGGCCGAGGCGTGGGTGATGACGATGGCGCTGGCGGTGACGAGGCCGGCGGTGACCGGGACCAGCCCGGCCTGCACGGTTTTCCGCCACGGCCGGTCCTTGAAGCGTTCCCAGAGCTGCAGCGCAAAGCCGGTGACCAGCGACGATGGCCCGAACTTGGCGAGCGAGGTCACCAGCACGCCGGAGAAGCCGGCGACATGCCAGCCCACCAGCGGCACCACCATCATGTTCGGCCCGGGTGCGGCCTGCGCCAGTGCGAACAGCGCGCCGAATTCCTGCGCCGACATCCAGTGATGGATGTCGACCACCTGGCGCTGCATCTCCGGCAGGATGGTGTTGCCGCCGCCAAAGGCGAGCAGCGAGAGCTCGGCGAAGATCAGTGCGAGGGTGACGAGGGTTGCGGTCATGATGCCTGCCTCGCGCGCAAGAAGATGCTGAGCGGCGCGAGCGTCAACAGCGTCGGCAGCAGCGGCAGCCGCAACACCGCGATCGCGAGCACGCCGAGCGTGACGATCAACAGGCCGAGCACATCGCGCCGCAACGGCCAGGCGATCTTGATCGCGGTGGAGATCAAAAGTCCGGCGGCGGCTGCGGCGAGGCCGCCGAACAGATGACGCACCACCGGATCGTTGGCAAATTGGCTGTAGATCACGCCGAGCCCGATCACGACGGCGGTCGGCACCGCGATCAGGCCGAGGATCGAAGCGAGCGCGCCGGGAATGCCGCGAAACTTCAGCCCGACCGCGACCGACATGTTGATGATGTTGCCGCCGGGCAGGAACTGGCAGAGCCCGAGCAGGTCGGTGAACTCGGCACTGCTGAGCCAGTCGCGCTTCTCAACCATCATGTGGCGCGCCAGCGGCAGCACGCCGCCGAAGCCGGTCAGCCCGAGGACGAAGAAGCCCGTGAACAATTCGCCGACATCAGGTGAGACATGCTTGGTGGTCTGTGCGGCGGGTATGGCGTCCATCGGCGGAGCGGCTCCGGTTCGTTCGTTCTTGAACCGACTCTAGTTGGCCGCGTGCCAAATATCCAATATATGGACAAAGGAATTTGCATATCTATTGCATATGGATCGCCTGATGATCGAGCTGCGCCATCTCCGCTATGCCGTCGCGGTTGCCGAGGAAGGTCACATCACCCGCGCCGCGGCGCGGCTCGGCATCCAGCAGCCGCCGCTGAGCCAGCAGATCCGCGCGCTGGAAGCCGCGATCGGCGCGCCGCTGTTCCGCCGGCAG
>NZ_LGHK01000157.1 GCF_001908235.1 Bradyrhizobium sp. NAS96.2 | reverse complement strand
CCCTCCTATGCCTAAAGAAGAATTCAAAAGCTCCGCAGCCACAAATGCGTCGAGCACTTCGGGCATTACATTAGGCGAACTGGTCGAGCAGTATAAAACACATACCGACAGCGGCTATCAAAAGCTCAAGTTTGCCGTCCGGAAGAACTACGACAACCTGCTCGGCCACATCGTTAAAACTCTCGGCCATGTTCGGCTGCGCGACTTTGATGCAGATACGATTTGGGAAGCCTACAAAGGATGGGTCGATGGCGAGAAGCTCGCTCTCGGCCATTCAATGATTGGCAAGCTGCGCCTGCTCTGCACGTTTGGAATCACGGTCCTCAAGGACGAGGATGCCATCCGGCTAAGCACGATCCTCAATAAGATCAAAACTCCGGCCAGCGAGGGAAAGAGAACCGAGCAGCTTACGAAAGAACACGTCCTCAAAATCCGCGAACTGGCCCATGAAGCTGGCTGGCACTCAATCGCTATTGTCCAAGCCTTCCAGCACGATTTCGCGGATAAATTTCGTCAGGCTGATCTCATTGGAGAATGGGTGCCCCTTAGCGAACCTGGGGAATCCAACATCCGCAATGAACAGGGAGAGAAATGGCTGCGCGGGATCAAGTGGAATCAGATCGATGATCGTTTGATCCTGCGCCACATGATCACAAGCGGCCGCGCTAATGAGCAGAAAATGATCGAAGTGGATCTAAAGCGTGGCGCGATGGTCTTGGAAGAGATCAACCGCATTCCGCAGCACCATCGCGTAGGCCCGATAGCCTTGAATGAGTTTAATGGGCTGCCGTGGAAGGGCACTCAGTTTCGTCGCAGGTGGCGCACGGTTGCCAACCGCGCGGGAGTGCCGAAAGAGATCAAGAACTTCGACAGCGGCAGGGAACTGCCGAGCGATGAAGTTGCTAATTCGAGGGCAGAACTCGCCCTCTAAGAGCTTCGCTAGGTAGTCATGAATGCCTAGCGGAGGGAGCCCCCGGGGGACTGGAGTGCCAGTCGCCCGGGGGAGGGTTATTCAACGCTGCCCCACGTAGCTCAAAGAATAGAGCACCGCGCCTGCTAAGCCGGAGGTTACGGGTTTGAATCCCGTCGTGGGGACCCCTTCCCGCAACGCGGGGAACGTTGAATGTCAACATTATATAACCCATTGGAATCACGGTCAAATCAGCAATTCGATCATGAATTCAAGGGGTTGATTCCGTAAAATTTCAAACTGAAAAAATATGCTTGACGCCAAGTATGCACGTAGTAGGGTACGTGCGTGAACAAGCTCGACACCAAAACCCGCGTTCAAATCCTCACAATGCTTTGCGAGGGTTCGTCCATGCGCTCCGTGTCGCGCGTGTGTGGCGTATCGATCAACACCGTTACCAAGCTGCTCGTTGATGCCGGGACGCTCTGCGCTGCCTTCCACGATGAACGCGTCCGAAACGTTAAGGCGAAGCGCGTTCAATGTGACGAAATCTGGAGCTTTTCCTACGCGAAGGCGAAGAACGTTCGGTTCGCTAAAAGCGCCCCTGAAAGCGCTGGCGATGTGTGGACTTGGACCGGTATTGACGCCGATTCAAAACTGATCGTGTCTTGGCACGTCGGCGACCGCTCGCAGTACACTGGCACAGCGTTTATGAGCGACCTCAAGGCGCGCCTTACAGATCGCTTTCAACTGACGACGGACGGCCACAAGGCTTACCTGACGGCAGTTAGTGAGGTGAATCTCGACGCCGATTACGCGATGCTCATCAAGATTTTCGCGAACGATATCCCGCCCGGTCCGGGCCGCTATAGCCCGCCCCGCTGCATCGGCACGGAAACCCAAGTCATCAAGGGCGTTCCCAATCCGAAGCACATCAACACGTCTTTTGCTGAGCGCCAGAACCTGACCATGCGCATGGCTATGCGCCGGTTCACCCGTCTGACCAACGCCTTCTCGAAGAAGTTCGAAAACCACTGCCACGCACTGGCGATCTACTTCTACTGGTACAATTGGGTTCGCGTTCACAAGACGCTTGGCGTCACTCCCGCGATGGCTGCTGGCTTGGTGGATCGCATCATGAACATGGATGACATCCTCGCCGCGCTCGATGTGGAGCAGGCACCGAAGGTGCGTGGCCCCTATAAGAAGCGGGAAACGGACCAAATTTCAAACTGAGACACTACCCGACAACCCCGGGGACAACGCGCTTGATCGCTGGTTGACAAGCCGCGCGGAGTTCTGTGGACAACCAGCCAAAAAGAAAACACCGGGCGTCGTTGCCCGGTGCCTGCTTGAGAACGCAGTCGGCGAAATTTACTTGAGGGAGCCGGCGATCGTGCTGAACGTCCCGCTCAGGTTCGTGCCGACGCCGTTCACCGCGGCGATGATGGCGATGGCGATGCCGGTCGCGATCAGTCCGTATTCGATGGCGGTCGCGCCGGATTCGTTCTTCAAAAACCTAACGAAAATAGCCTTCATTGCAGCCCTGCCCTTGGTTGTGATGCCTTGGAACGAAGGGAATTCCCGAGTTCCGCCTCCGTACTAGTACGGCGGCATCTAAGGTTGTGTGAATCGAGAACCGATCAATTCTCGCGAAATTCGATTGAATCCGGGTTGAATTTTTAACAAAAACCGCGCTAACGGCCTCCGATGACCCCATCCACGCACCGCGCCAGCGTCACCCTCACAGACGAAACGACCGCAAAGCGCGTGGTCGACGCGCTTTCCGAGCTGTTCTTCGAGGATCAGGCAGCTTTTGCAGCCTTTGAGCGGCCGGACGGCCGCTGGGACGTCACCGTTCATTTTGCCGAGCCGCCCGACCAGGCCTTGCTGCGCGAGCTGGTCGGCCAGGTGGTGCGGCAGGATGTCGCATCGACTTTGGTATTTGACACCATCGAGGCCAAGGACTGGGTCAAAGCGAGCCTGGAGGACCTGGTGCCGGTCGCCGCCGGCCGCTTTGTCGTCCACGGCCAGCATGACCGGCACAGGATCCCCCCGAACAAGCTCGGAATCGAGATCGAGGCGGCGCTCGCCTTCGGCACCGGCCATCACGGCACCACGCGCGGCTGCCTCTTGCTGCTCGACCACGTCCTGAAGGCGTATCAGCCCCGCCGTGTGCTCGATCTCGGCACCGGGACCGGCGTGCTCGGGATTGCCGCCGCCAAGGCGCTGCATGGCAAGGTGCTGGCCAGCGACATCGACGCGCCCTCGGTGCGGGTGGCCGAGGAAAACGCCTGGCTGAACGGCGCAGGGCATCTGGTGGACGTGATCCGTGCCACGGGCTTTGCCGCGCCGCGCTTTGCCGCGGACGGGCCGTTCGATCTGGTGCTCGCCAACATCCTCGCCAACCCGCTGCGCCAGCTGGCGGGGCCGATGGCGCGGCACCTCGCGTCATCAGCGCAGGTCATTCTGTCGGGCCTGCTGACCCACCAGGCGCCGGCGGTGATTGCCGCCTATCGCGCCCGCGGGCTGGTGCCGCTGCGGCATCTGAAGATCGAGGGCTGGAGCAGCCTGCTGCTGCGCTCCGTGAAATGACCGCAACCGGCAGACAGTGCGGCGACTGCACGCTCTGCTGCAAGGTGATGGCGATCGAGGAACTGGCGAAGCCGGCCGGCGCATGGTGTCCGCATTGCGCGCCCGGGCTCGGCTGCCGGATCTATCCGGACCGGCCGGCGGAATGCCGCTCGTTCAGCTGCGTCTGGCTGGTCAACGAGCTGCTGGAGGAGCACTGGAAGCCCTCGCGATCGAAGCTTGTGCTCACCACGTCCGAAGACGGCCTCGAGGTCCGCTGCGATCCGGGCTTCCCCGGCGCCTGGCGCCGGGAGCCGTTTCGGAGCGAACTCAGGGAATGGGCGATATCCGGCGAGACGCTCGACATGACCGTCGTCGTCATCGTCGGCCAGCGCATGACGCTGCTGACGCCGGAGCGCGAATTCGACCTCGGTATCGTCGGCCCCGATGAGCGGATCGTACGCGAACTCGACGGCACAAGAGTCGTCAACGCGACCGTGACGAAGGCCTCCGACCTCGAACAGTAAGTGCGAATTGCGGTCTGTTATTCAGGCGCTGCGGAATTGCGGCCGGCCGTCTCGACCTTGTCCTGGGCGGCTGCACGCCTGGCACGCGCCTCGACAAAGCGATCGAGCATCTGGAAGATGACGCCACGCGGCTTCTGCTCGACCGGCGCGATCGGCCCGGGGGGCACCGGCGGCGAGATCTTCTCAAACGTGAATGCAGGCATCGTGCATCTCCTCACCGTTGAGTTGAGACACTCCTGGACACTCCCCGCACGCTTGACCGACGACGGTGGACATCGTCGGGTCATTTCCACTATGCCACGATTCAAGCATAAGTTATGCCAAAAATATGATCAGCTTGACCGCGCTTGCGCGGAGATCATGCTCGACCCGAAGAGAGTGCGAAGGCGATGTTCGAAGCCCATTTCCAGACGTTCGAAGAGCCCGAAGGCGGCGTCGCGCTGGCCGCCCGCTTAAGCGCGCTGCGCGAGGAACTGGCGCGGCGCAAGCTGACCGGGTTTGTGGTTCCGCGCGCCGACCAGCAGCAGAATGAATATGTTGCCGCATCCGAGGAGCGGCTCGCCTGGCTGACCGGCTTCACCGGATCGGCCGGGCTCGCGATCGTGCTGGGCCGGGAAGCCGCCCTGTTCGTCGACGGGCGCTACACGCTGCAGGCCGCCAAGCAGGTCGACGCCAAGGCCTGGCAGGTCGAACCGCTGGTCGAGCCGCCCCCGGAGCACTGGCTGACCCGGCACCTGGCAGCCGGCGACCGCCTAGGATTTGACCCCTGGCTGCACACTTCTGCGGCAGCCGAACGGCTGGCGGCGGCCTGCGCCAAGGCCGGTGCCGAGCTGGTCGCCGTCGACGGCAACCCGATCGATACGATCTGGCACGAGCGGCCGGCACCGCCGCTCGGCCCGGTCACGATCCACGGCACGCAATTCTCCGGCGAGATCGAGGCCGAGAAGCTGAAGCGGATCCGGCTCGAGATCAACAAGCTCGGCGTCGATGCGCTGGTGCTGTCCGACAGCCACGCGGTGGCCTGGACCTTCAACATTCGCGGCGCCGACGTCTCGCATACGCCGCTGCCGCTGTCCTACGCGCTGGTGCCGAAGGATGGCCGGCCGCTGGTGTTCATCGATCACCGCAAGCTGTCCAACTCTGCGCGCGACCATCTCGCGCAATCCGCCGATGTCGAGGAACCGGCGGCGCTGGCCGCGAAGCTCACCGAGCTCGCCAAGCGCGGCGCCTCGATTGCGCTGGATAGCGCGACCGCGGCGGACGCCCTCAGCCGCCTGATCGCGGGCGCCGGCGGCAAGCCGGTGCGCGGCAACGATCCGGTCAGCCTGCTGAAGGCGGTCAAGAACCTCACCGAGATCGAGGGCACCCGCACCGCACATCAGCGCGACGCGGTGGCGTTGACGCGTTTCCTCGCCTGGATCGACCGCGAGGCGCCCTCCGGCCACCTCACCGAGATCGACACCGTCGAGGCGCTGGAGACGTTCCGCCGCCAGACCGGCGCACTGAAAGACGTCTCGTTCCCGACCATCGCCGGCACCGGGCCGAACGGCGCCATCGTGCATTATCGCGTGACGCGCAAGAGCAACCGCCGCATCGCCCCCGGCGATCTGCTGCTGATCGATTCCGGCGCGCAGTATGAAGACGGCACCACCGACGTCACCCGCACCATCGCAATCGGCAAGCCGACCGACGAAATGCGCGACCGCTTCACCCGCGTGCTGCGCGGCCATATCGGTATCGCCCGCGCGATCTTCCCGGACGGCACCACCGGCGCGCAGCTCGACAGCTTCGCGCGGCAATATCTCTGGCAGGCCGGGATCGATTTCGAGCACGGCACCGGCCACGGCGTCGGCAGCTATCTCAGCGTGCATGAAGGGCCGGCGCGGATCTCGAAGCTCGGCACCACGCCGCTGAAGCGCGGCATGATCCTGTCCAACGAGCCCGGCTACTACAAGACCGACGCCTACGGCATAAGGATCGAGAACCTCGAACTCGTGATCGGCACCGACATTGCCGGCGCCGAGAAGCCGGTCAACGCCTTCGAGACGCTGACGCTGGCGCCGATCGATCGCCGCCTGATCGAGGTGAGTATGCTGAGCGCAGACGAGCTGAGCTGGCTCAACGACTACCATGCCCGTGTCGCGCGCACGGTGCGCCCGCATCTCGACGACAACGCCACCAAGCTGTGGCTCGACGAGGCGACCGCGGCGCTGAAGTAGCGGCGCAGACACCGCTCCCCACACTCAGTGTCATCCCTCGCGAAAGCGGGGGATCCAGTACGCCGCGGCCTATCGGATTAAAACTGGTGCCTCTGGAATACTGGGTCCCCCGCTTTCGCGGAGGACGACAGCGGAATGCATGGGGACGTCGCCTGCCTAATTGCGCGTGACGAAACATCATCCGCCGCGTCTCCCGAAATCGCATGGGCGTATGCCGAAACACCCGTATTCCGCGCGAACGGGCGCGCTACAGTCTTTGCATAATGCTGGATCGGACCTGAATGCACGGCGTGATGGGCAAGCCGCCCGGCGCGGCAAAAGACAACATCGCGACATCGAAGGTCATGCTGCTGATGCTCGTCGTGATGACGGGCGTCGCGCCGATCTCGCTCTATATGCTGGTTCCGGCGCTGCCGGTGCTGGCGACTGATTTCGGCCGCGACATTTCCATCGCGCAGATGACCGTGTCGCTCTACATGGTCGGCATCGCGCTGTCGCAGCTGATCATGGGACCGCTGTCCGACAAGTTCGGCCGCCGCCCGGTGCTGCTCTCGGGCCTCGGCCTGATGGTGGTGGCCGGCGTCAGCTCAGTGTTCGCCGAGACCCTGCCGCAACTGATCGCGGCGCGCTTCTTCCAGGCGCTCGGCGGCGCCAGCGGCATGGTGATCAGCCGCGCCATCATCCGCGATCTCTATCCGCGCGAGCGGGTCGGCGCCATGATCAGCCTCGTCGTCGCCGCGCTGATGATCGCGCAGATGGTGAGCCCGCTGACCGGCGGTCTGCTGGAGACCACGTTCGGCTGGCGGGCGATCCTCTATCTCATCACCGCGGCGTCGCTGATCACCACGATCTTCATCGCGCTGGCGCTGCCCGAGACCCGCCGCGACCGCACCGACAACTCCAGCTTCCGCGGCGACCTCGGCAAGCTGATGCGCAGCCGCGCCTTCGTCGGCTATCTCTTGTGCCAGGTGCTGGCGTCGCAGATCATCTTCGCCTTCGCCGGCGGCGGCCCCTATATCGTGGTGACCCAGATGGGCCGCAGCAGCGCCGAGTATGGCGCATGGTTCGCGATGACGGGGTTCGGCTACTTCATCGGCAATCTCCTGTGCGTGCGCTTTGCGCCGCGGCACCCGCTGGAGCGGCTGATCTGGTTCGGCCTCGCGCTGCAGCTCAGCGGCAGCCTGTTGAATCTGATTTGGAGCTTTGCCGGGCTGAACCAGGCGCCGCTCTGGCTGTTCGGCACCCAGATGATCGTGATGGTCGCCAATGCCTTCGTGATGGCCAATTCGGCCGCCGGCGCCATCAGCATCCGCCCCGAGGCCGCCGGCACCGCCTCGGGCGCGATGGGCTTCCTGCAGCAGGGCATCGGCTCGCTGATCTCGCAATTCGGCGCCTATCTCGGCGGCCATTCGACCACCACATTGCCACTGACATCGGCGATCTTCGCGATCTCGATCGCCTGCGCCTGCACCATGATCTTCGTCGTGCCGCGGCGGAACGTGGTGGTGAGCGAGGAGCTGATCACGCAGGCCGAGGAGGATGAGCAGGGCATGATGTGAGGCGCGCGAACGCGCCGCGCCCTACTCTCCGATCAGCTTCAGCCACTCGTCTTCGGTCAGCACCTGCACGCCGTGCTTCTGCGCTTCGGCAAGCTTCGAGCCGGCGCCCGGCCCCGCGACGACATAGTCGGTCTTCTTCGACACCGAACCCGCGGCCTTGGCCCCTAACCGCTCGGCGGTCGCCTTGGCCTCGTCGCGCGTCATCTTCTCGAGCGAGCCGGTGAACACCACGGTCTTGCCGGCAACCGCCGAATTGCTCTTCGGCTTCTCCGCGTCGACGATCTCGTCGAGCTCCGTGGTCAACCGCTCGACGATGCCGCGATTGTGGCTCTCGCCGAAATAATCCGCGATGCTCTTGATCACGGTGTCGCCGATCTGGTCGAGCGCATCCATCTCGGCGATCGCATCCTCGTCGCCCTTGGCGACCTTGAGGCAAGCGTCGTGGAACGCGTCCCACGAGCCGTAGCCACGCGCCAGCGCCAGCGCCGTGGTCTCGCCGACATGGCGCATGCCGAGCGCATAGATGAAGCGTTCCAGCCCGATCCTGCGGCGGCTGTCGATCGCGGCGAACAGATTGCGCACCGAGGTTTCGCCATAGCCCTCGATGTCCTCGAGCTTCAGCTTCGCGTTGCGCTTCGGCAGCGTGAAGATGTCGGCGGGCTCCTTGACCCAACCCTCGTCGAAGAAATATTGCAGCTGCTTCACGCCGAGGCCATCGATGTCGAACGCCCGTCGCGACACGAACAGGATCAGGTGCTCGATCTTCTGGAACGGACAGGCGAACTCGCCGCTGCAGCGTAGCCGTGAGCCCTCCTCGCCGGTCGCGGTCTCCTCGCGCACCACGTCGGTGTGCAGCGGACACGGGCATTTCTTCGGAAAATGGAATTCCTTCGCGCCCTTCGGCCGCTTGTCGATCACGACGTCGACGACCTGCGGGATCACGTCGCCGGCGCGCTGGATCACCACAGTGTCGCCGATCCTGATGTCGCGTCCCTCGCGCAGCTCCTCGCCCTTGTTGCCGATGCCCTTGATGTAGTCCTCGTTGTGCAGCGTGACGTTCTGCACGATCACGCCGCCGACGCCGACCGGCTCGAGCTTGCCGACCGGGGTGAACGAGCCGGTGCGCCCGACCTGGATCTCGATGTCGCGCAGCACGGTCATGGCGCGCTCGGCCGGGAATTTGTGCGCGATCGCCCAGCGCGGCGTGCGCGACACGAAGCCGAGCCGTTCCTGCCAGTCGATGCGGTCGACCTTGTAGACGACGCCGTCGATGTCGTAGTCGAGCTCGGCGCGCTGCTCCTCGATCTTGCGATGGAAGGCAATCAGCTCCTCGACCGAGTGGCACAATTTGGTCAGCGGATTGGTCTTGAAGCCGCAGCGCTCGAACCAGTGGATCATGCCGGTCTGGGTTTCCTCCGGCATCGCGCTCATCTCGCCCCAGGCATAGGCAAAGAAGCCGAGCGGCCGCGAGGCGGTGATGCCAGGATCCTTCTGCCGCAGCGAGCCGGCCGCCGAATTGCGCGGATTGGCGAAGATGGTGTCGCCGGCGGCCTTCTGTCGCTCGTTGAGCGCCAGGAACGCCTTCTTGGTCATGTAGACCTCACCGCGCACCTCGCAGATCTCGGGCACGTTGCGGCCCTTGAGCTTCTGCGGCACATCCTCCAGCGTGCGGATGTTCGCGGTGACGTCCTCGCCCTCGGCGCCGTCGCCGCGTGTCGCTGCCGTGACGAGCTCGCCGCCCTCGTAGCGCAGCGACATCGAGAGGCCGTCGATCTTCGGCTCGGCCGAGAAATCGATCTTGTCGTCCGGCAGCTTGAGAAAGCGCGTGATACGTCCGACGAAGTCGACCACGTCGGCTTCCGCAAACGCATTGTCGAGCGACAGCATCGGAACGGAGTGGCGGACCTTTTTGAAGCGCCCCGACGGCGCGGCGCCGACCTTCTGCGACGGTGATTCCGCAGTGACGAATTCGGGGAAGCGCTTCTCGATCGCATTGTAGCGCTGCCGCAGCGCATCGTACTCGGCATCGGTGACGCTGGGCGCATCGTCCTGATAGTAGCGCTTGTCGTGGCCCTCGAGCTCGAGCGCAAGGCGCATCAACTCGACCTTGGCCTGGGCCTTGGTGAGCTTGTCGACGTCGACCAGCGCTTTCTTCGCTTTGGTGGCCATAGGCGAACTAACTCGCCGCCCGGAGCAGGCGTTCCGCCGCCGCCCTCGCCTCGGCGGTGATCTCGGCACCGGCCAGCATGCGCGCGATTTCCTCGCGGCGATGGTCGGCGGCGAGCGCGTTGACGCGGGTGGCGACGCGCTTGCCCTTGTCGAGCGCGTCCTTGGAGATCAGGAGATGCTGGCTGGCGCGGGCCGCGACCTGCGGCGCATGCGTCACCGCCATCACCTGCACCTTGCCGGCAAGGCGCGCCAACCGCGAGCCGATGGCGTCCGCGACCGCGCCGCCGACGCCGGTGTCGATTTCGTCGAACACCAAAGTCGGCGCCGAGCCGCGATCGGCCAGCACGACCTTCAGCGCCAGCAGGAAGCGCGACAGCTCGCCGCCGGAGGCGACCTTCATCATCGGCCCCGGCTTGGTGCCCGGATTGGTCTGCACCCAGAACTCGACACGGTCGATACCCTCTGGCCCCGGCGCGGCGGCATTGGCCTCGACCTGCGTCATGAATTTCGCGCGCTCGAGCTTGAGCGGCGCGAGCTCGGCGTTGACCGCCTTGTTGAGCTTCTCGGCCGCCTTGCTGCGCGCCGCCGACAGTTTTGCGGCCGCAGCCGCATAACGTTGGTCGGCTTCCGCGGCGGCCGCTTCCAGCTTCCTCAGCTGATCGGCACCGGCATCGATCAGCGCGACGTCACCGGCGTATTGCGTCGCCAGCGCGGCCAGCAAATCCACCGGCGTCGAATATTTGCGCGAGGCGGCGCGCAGCGCGAACAGCCGCTCCTCGATGCGCTCGAGCTCGGCCGGATCGAAATCGGTCGCAGCAAGTGCAGCGTTGAGATGCTGGTCGGCCTCTTCCAGCGCATTGATCGCAATGTCGATTGCCTTGACCGCCGGTTCGATCAGCGCGGGCGCATTGGCGGCGCGGCGCTCCAGCCGCCGCACTGCGGCCGATAGCGCCGACACCGGCGAATGCGAGCCGCCGATCGCTTCCTGCGCCTCGCGCAGATCGGTCGCGACCTTCTCGCCCTGCATCATGGTGGTGCGGCGGTTGGCGAGCTCGGTCTCCTCGCCGTCCTTCGGCGCCAGCGTCTTCAATTCCTGCGAGGCATGGCGCAGATAGTCTGCCTCACGCGCGGCGCGCTCCATGCCGGCGCGATGCTCGTCGAGCGCGGTGCCGGCGGTCCGCCTGATATCCCACAGCGCTTCCAGCGCCGCGACGTCCTTCTCGTGGCCGGCGAAGGCGTCGAGCAGCTGGCGGTGGGTGGAAGCGTCGACCAGGGCGCGCTCGTCGTGTTGGCCGTGGATCTCGACCAGCACGGCGCCGACCGCCTTCAGGGTCTGCACGCTGATCGCCTGATCGTTGATGAAGGCACGGGTGCGGCCGTCGGCGAGTTGCACCCGGCGCAGGATCATCTCTCCGGTGTCGTCGAGGCCGTTCTCGGCGAGGATCCTCGCCGCCGGATGCCCCTTGGGAACATCGAACATCGCGGTGACCTGCCCCTGCTCGGCGCCATGGCGCACGAGGCCAGCATCGCCGCGGCCGCCGAGCGCCAGCGCAAAGGCATCGAGCAGGATCGATTTGCCGGCGCCGGTTTCGCCGGTCAGCACCGCGAGGCCTCGGGAAAATTCGATATCAAGCCGTTCGATCAGGACGATGTCACGGATCGACAGACGGGCCAGCATGCGAGGACAATTCCTAGCCGAGACCTATCTTCTTGAAGGTCCTGCTGATCCAGGATCCCTGATTCTCGCTCGGCTCGAGACCGCCGGACTTTACTAGATTATACGCGTCCTTGTACCAGCGGCTGTCCGGAAAATTGTGGCCGAGCACTGCGGCGGCGGTCTGCGCCTCGCCGACGATGCCGATCGCCATATAGGCCTCGGTGAGTCGGTAGAGCGCCTCTTCGACGTGGCGGGTGGTCTGGTACTGCGTGACCACGGTCTTGAAGCGATTGATCGCGGCGGTGAAGTCGCGCTTCTCGATGTAGTAGCGGCCGACCGCCATTTCCTTGCCGGCGAGCTGGTCGCGCGCCGCCTGGATCTTGTTCTTGGCCTGGGTGGCGTATTCCGAGGTCGGATATTTGCGCACCACCTCTTCGAGCGCCGCGATCGCCTTCTCGGTACGACCCTGGTCGCGCGAGATGTCCGGGATCTGGTCGAAATGCGATGCTGCGATCAGGTACTGGGCGTAGGCAGCGTCCGGGCTGCCCGGATGCAGTGTGACGTAGCGGGTGGCGGAGCCGATGCAGCTGTCGTAGTCGCCGGCCTGATAATACGAATAGGCCGACATCAGGAGCGACTTGCGCGCCCAGTCCGAATAGGGGTGCTGACGGTCGACTTCCTCGAACTTCTTCGAGGCGGCCTTCAGATCCTTCTTCTCGTTCATCATGTACAAGCCCTCATTGTAGAGCTTGTCCGCAGGCTCATCGACGAACGTATCGTCCTTGGACATGAACTTGTCCCACAGCGCGCCGGTGCCGCAGCCTGAGAGCGGCAGTGCCAGCACGATCAGGCCCGCTGCAAAACGCAGCGTGCGCGCGGCCTTGGTCAGGCCGGAGACGTCAGAAGAGGAGCGTGGTTCGAGCGCCATACGCATTGCCGACATGAATTGTAAAACCTGACGCCTTTGATGCGGTTAACGGCGACCCCACTCCACCCATGAACCGCGGTCATGGATGCAATATCTCTCGTGCCGTTGGGCGCCGTATCAGGCAACCGCGGGCCTGTCTAACCGAAAAATGACCGTGGACCAACCGAATAGGGAGCCAATCCGCCGGGAATAAGGCGACCCGGCGAAGCGCACAGCCTGCTGTGGTTGTTACGGAAATTGGGCCTGACCGCCGGCGGCGATCAGGACACGTCCGGACCGTAGGCCGGGGCGACGAGGCCGCCCACGGTGCCCGCACCGGCTTCGACATGGCCGCGGACCGGCCGCCGGGCCGTCTCCGATTCGACCACGCGCCAGGCGCTACGGTCGGCCAGCAGCGCCTTCAGCACCGCATTGTTGAGCTTGTGACCGCCCCGGACCGAGCGGTAGCTGGCGAGCAGCGGCAGGCCGGCCAGCGCGAGATCGCCGATCACGTCGAGCACCTTGTGGCGGACGCATTCGTCGCTGTAGCGCAGGCCTTCGCTGTTGAGCAGCCGGGTATCGTCGAACACCACCGTGTTGTCGAACGACGCGCCGAGCGCGAAACCGGCGCTCCAGAGCCGCGCCGTGTCGCTGATGCAGCCGAAGGTCCGAGCCCGCGCGATATCGCGGCGGAAGCTTTCCGGCGACAGGTCGAAGGAGAAGCTCTGGCGGCCGATCACCGCATTGGCGAAGTCGATCTCGACCTCGGCACGGAATCCACCAGCAAACGGACGCAGCTCACCGACCGATTGGCCGATCTTCACCTGTACCGGCTTCAACACCTGGATGAAGCGGCGCACGGCGGGTTGGGTGACGATACCGGCCTGCTCGATGGCGGCAACGAAGGCAGCCGAGCTGCCATCCATGATCGGAACTTCGGGTCCATCGACTTCGACGGTGGCGTTGTCGATCCCCATGCCGCGCAGCGCCGCAAGCACATGTTCTGCGGTCGAAACCAGCGGCCCTTCGCGGTCACCGAGCACCGTCGAAAACTCGGTGGCGATCACGGCATCGGCGTCGGCGTGGATTTCACGGTCGGCACCGTCGAGACCGGTGCGGACAAAAATATAACCTGCATCGACAGGTGCAGGTCCCAACGTGAGACTGGCAGGAAGACCGGAATGAACGCCTACGCCAGTCACGGTGGCTTGCGACCGAAGCGTTGTTTGACGGCTGAACTTCATTCGACAATGCCCACTACCCGACTTCGCTCAATTCAAGTGGCCAAACTTCCCCAAGGCCGACTCGCTTGAGCTCCCCAAGTCACGGCAGACCATAGTGATTTCCTAAACCGCGCCAACTCACGCTTCTTTACCGATTGTTACCCCATCCCCGCCGCATTCACGCCCAAGGTTAACCAAATTGCGGCATCGAAAACGGCCCTCGGCGAGTGGCCATCTGACCACCGAAACAATAATTAATCATTTAAAATCAGTTGCTTGTTTGCAGAGCGCAATCACCTGCCTGCCAAAAGGAGAAGGCCCCGGCGGTTCCCCGCCGAGGCCTTCTTCATCGCCAAGGTTGTAACAAACTTCAGTTTGCCTGCCGGCGCAGGAAGGCCGGGATATCAAGATGGTCGTCGCCCTGTGGCGCCGGGGCAACAGGGGCCTGACGGCCATGCGCGTCCAATCCCTGCGGTGCCGGCCGCTTTGCATATTCCGATACCGGCTGCTCGTTCGCCGAGATCTGCTGGGCGACGCTGCGGGCCGGCTTGCGCTCAGGCAGCGGAGGCATCGTCGGCATCGCAGGACCCGAGGCACGGGCCGCGATTGGCGGCTCGGTCTCTTCGTCGCGGCGGCCGAGGCCGACATTGGCCAGCCGCTGCAGCAGCGACAGCCGGGTCTTCTGCGGGTGTTCCGCCTCACCATCGCCGCTGGCCTGGCGAATCTCGGCCTGCGCCGGCATCGGCAGATCCTCGAACTTCGGCATCCGCGGGGCACGGACCGGCGACCGCTCCGCCGCCTGCGGGATGAAGGTCTCGGGCGGCATCGGCTCGTGCTGCTCGGCCCGGGCCGCTTCGTGATCCGGGAACAGTGTGGGCTTCTGGGCGATCGGCCGCACCGTGACGTCACCGTAGGAGGCCGGCTGCATCGGCGCCTGGGCGGCCGGTGCGCTGTCCGGGGCGACCGCGGCGG
>NZ_LGHK01000156.1 GCF_001908235.1 Bradyrhizobium sp. NAS96.2 | reverse complement strand
CGGCAGGATGCGGCCGGCCGGTGCGGTGCGCCTGGTCTCGGGCAACATCTCGAGCAGCGCCGTCAGCGCCGGCTTCATGGTCGCGACGATGCTGTGGCCGGTCGGCGTCATCGCGGCGGCGTCGGGATCGTCGGTGATCTGGAAGATCGTGGTCGCGCCGTCGAAGATCGCGGCATGGCCCTCGACATGGAAGGTGAAGACCGGCGCGCCGATCACGACGACAAGATCGTGCTCGCGCAGCGCATCGGAGAGCTGCCCCGGTGCGGCATGCAGGAAGCCGGCAAATTGCGGATGCCGTTCGGGAAACGAGCAGCGCGCCGAGAACGGGCTCGCCCACACCGCGGCCTTCGTCTTCTCGGCGACCTTGACCATGAGATCGACCGCCTCGGCCCGATCGACGGACGGGCCGACAACGAGGGCAGGGCGCTTGGCCCCGCCGAGCGCGGCCACCAGCGCCTGCATCGCGGCCGCATCGGGGCCGACCTCGCGGCTGACTTGGCGGGCGTCGAGCGGCTGCGTCGCGTGGGCCCAGTCGTCGATCGGCACTGAGACGAAGGTCGGCCCGCAGGGCGGCTGCATCGCGACGTAATAGGCGCGCGCGATCGCGGCGGGCACGTCCTCGGCGCGCGCCGGCTCGACCGCGAATTTCACGTAGGGCCGCGGGAATTCGGAGGCACGCTCGGCATAGAGGAACGCCTGCAGCGGCATGATCGAGCGGGCTTGCTGGCCCGTAGTGATCACCATCGGGGTCTGGTTGCGATAGGCGTTGTAGATGTTGCCGAGCGCGTTGCCGACGCCGGCCGCCGAATGCAGATTGACGAAGCCGGCATTACGCGTCGCCAGCGCATAGCCGTCGGCCATGCCGACGACCGAGGCCTCCTGCAGGCCGAGCACGTAGTCGATGTCGTCGGGCCAGTCGCTCAGGAACGGCAGCTCGGTCGAGCCGGGATTGCCGAACACCTTCTTGATACCCCACGCGCGCAGCAGGCCGAAGGTGGCGTCCTTGACGGTGACGGTCTTGCCTTTGCTGGCGGCGGGTTTGCGCGACGACATCGGGCGGCTCCCATTTCTGTCTTGTTTGGTTCCGTCATTGCGCGCGGCAAAAGCGGAAAGGCAATCCACCTGTCGATGGATTGCCTGACGATGTCAAGCCGCGGCCCGGTTGCCGTGGCAACGGCTGAATCCACGTCATCCTGAGGTGCGGGCGGAGCGAGCCTCGAAGGATGCCGTGGCCCGAGTGGGGCCGCCGATCCTTCGAGACGCGCTGCGCGCTCCTCAGGATGACGGGATCCCCTTTCGCTGTAGTCCTCAATTGGCCTTCTGCAGCGCGGCGGTCTGCATGGCGAGCTGCTTGTCGAAATCCTGCTCCAGCCCCGCCACATAGCTGGTGTTCTCACCCGGCTTGACGAACGGGTTCGGCGCGCCGTCCTTCACTTGTGCGCGCTTGGCCTGCATGTCGTAGACCTCCGGATGCGGCCCGAGCAGCACCGGTTGCGATCAACGCGAGCGCGCACAGCGCGGCTGCGATCGTCCTCATGGTTGCCTCCCTGCCTGTTATTGTTCGTGCACGGGCCGCACTATGCGTGCTGGCAACGCCGGCCGCAAGCCGCCGGTCAAGGCGACCCGCCGTCCGGCGCATGCCTTCCGCGGTCAGCTCGCGTATTGGGCGATGCCGTTGCCGAACGACCAGTTTTCCTTGGCAACCTCGACGAGGTTGATGAAGACGTCGTCTGGGCGTACCTGCAGCTGGCTCAGAAGGTCGTCAGCGATCCGCTTGTAGAACGCCTTCTTCATCTCGACCGTACGCCCGGCATTGAGGGTGATCTGGATGAAGATGAGATCGTCGCTGTAGGTGTTGCCGAGATAGTTGTCGGCATAGTTCAGGTCACCGCGATCATGTTCGGTGATGATCTGAAACTTGTCATTCTCCGGCACGTTGATGATCTCCCGCATCGCCCTGTAGACGATTTCGCCGAGGGTCTTGCGGTATTCGGCAGACTTGCCGCGCTTCAGGTCGATACGAACGAATGGCATGGTGGTCTCCTGTGGTGTGGGGGGCTCGGCCGGATCAGCCCCGTGTGATCGAGACGCTGCGACGGTGCGAATGTTCTCGCGTCGTCTGCCTGCGCCGGCGGCGTCGGAAAATTCAGCGGGCCGCCTTGAAGGCCTCCCATCGCGCGTCGCGTTCTCTTTGGTATTTCGGCGTCCGTTCCCCGGCCATGTCCTCGCGATGCACCGGCTCGCCGCAGGACTCGCAGACCGGGCCGAGCCCGGCCGGCTTGCCGCAGACGAGGTGCGTGTAATTCATTGAGCGCCCCTCCTTTGGTGATTTGCACCAGGTCTCGCCCCAGGCGCGCAGCGCCATCAGCACCGGAAAGAACGCCGCGCCTTTCTCGGTGAGGTGATACTCGTGGCGCAGCGGGTGTTTGTTGTAGACGCGCCGCGTCACCAGGCCGTCCGCTTCCAGCTTTTTCAGCCGTGCGGTGATCATCTGCGGCGTGCCGCCGGTCTGCGCCTGGATTTCCTCGAAGCGATGACTGCGCGCGAACAATTCGCGCAAAACCAGTACAGTCCAGCGGTCGCCCACGACGGTTTCGGCGCGAGCGACCGGACACAGCGTTTGGTCAGTCGTGTTGTCCTTGATTTTCGCCATCACGTTTTCTTCATCTGGCTTGTTACTATGAATTTCATAGCAATATGGCCCGGCATCGTCGCAAATGCAATGGGCCGCTTTGGGCCCTGTGTTTTCATCACCAAGGAGCGAGCCATGACCACCGAACAGGCGCCGGCAGCGGCCAAAGTCGATTTGAAGCTCGAGGTCGTCGTCATTCCCGTCGCCGACGTCGACCGCGCCAAGCGCTTTTACCAGGACCTCGGCTGGCGGCTCGATGCCGACTTCGCCCGGCCCGACGGTTCGCGTGCGGTTCAGCTCACGCCGCCGGGTTCGCCGACCTCGATCCATCTCGGCTCGGGAGCCGGGCTGCCGCGCTTCCTGATCGTCAACGACATCGAGGCGGCGCGCGCCGAGCTGATCGCGCGTGGCGCGGATGTCAGCGAAGTATTTCACCGCGGCGCCGAAGGCCGCATCAAGGGACCGGATCCGGAGCGCCCGAGCTACGGCTCGCTCGCCACCTTCAACGATCCCGACGGCAATGTCTGGCTGCTGCAGCAGGTCACGCAACGGCTGCCTGGGCGCGTCGACGGCAACAGCACGACTTTCAATTCATCTGCGGATCTCGCCGCCGCGCTCCGCCGGGCAGCGGCGGCCCATGGCGAGCACGAGAAGCGAACCGGCGGACACGATGCGAACTGGCCGGACTGGTACGCCGAATACATCGTCCGCGAGCAGGCCGGCAAGCCGCTGCCCGAATAGTCGAAACTGCAACGCGTGCAACCGGCCGCGTCGCGGCCGATCCATTCTGACGACAACCGAGGTGTACGCGGCTTTGCCGGCGGCCTCTCATTCCGGGGAGCCAGTGCAATGACCAAGGCATCTAAGACATCAATTGGAATTGCCGTAAGCCAACCGAACCAGGAAGCCATCGACCAGGACAGACGCAGGCTGCTCACGGGCGCGGCGCTGGGCCTCGCCGCCGCCGGTGCCGCCAGCCTGTTTCGCACGCGCCCCGTTGCGGCGGCCGCTGATGATGCGATCCGCCCGTTCCGCGTCAATATTCCCGAGCAAGACCTGGTCGACCTTCGCCGCCGCCTGGCGGCAACCCGGTGGTCCGACAAGGAGACCGTCAACGACGACTCGCAGGGCGTTCCGCAGGCGATGCTGCGCGATCTCGTCCGCTACTGGCAAACCGATTACGACTGGCGCAAGGTCGAGGCGCGGCTCAACGCCCTGCCGCAGTCATCACCGAAATCGACGGGCTCGACATTCACTTCATCCACGTTCGCTCAAAGCACGACAATGCACTGCCTCTGATCGTGACGCATGGCTGGCCGGGTTCGGTGATCGAGCAGATGAAGATCATCGACCCGCTGACCAATCCGACCGCGCATGGCGGCAGCGCATCGGATGCGTTCCATCTCGTGATCCCGTCGATGCCGGGTTTCGACCGCTCCGCAAGCTGATCTGAGATTCGAGGAGAACATCGTCATGCCGAAACTTGCACTCATCGCCACCGTCGAGGTCGCGCCGGAGAGGCGGGACCAGGTCTTGTCGCTAGTATCGGCGCACGGCGCCCGGTCGCTCAGAGATGAACCGGGCACGCTGCACTTCGACATCCTGGTGCCGCGCGAGGACGCGTCGAAGCTCTTGATCTACGAGGTCTATCAGGACGACGCCGCGTTCGAGGTGCATCGCAATGCGCGATCGATCGCACAGTTCCGCGAGGAGAGCGCCGGGCTCGGCATCAAGATCGCCGCAACGCGGTGCACGCCCGCCGTCTAGGTGTCGTTGCGAGCGGCGTCATGTCCGGTTGAGGCTGGCGCCGCGCTCGGACAGAACCTTCTCGGCCTTGGGCGTCAGCTCGTAGAGGTCACCGTCCTTGGCGACGTATCCCTCCTTGATGAGCCGGTCGACTTCGCCTTGCGCGTCACCGGCAAAGGCAATGGATTGGGCAATGTCGCAGAGAACCGCGACCTGTTCGTCTCTAAGCATGGCGTCCTCCGTCAGGGCGGGGAACGCGCAGGCCGTCATTCGGTTCCAGCGGCGGCCGAAACGGGTTCAGACGATCTGACGCAACAGGTCGATCAGGCGGCCGCACTCATCGTCCGTGCCGACCGTGATGCGCAGGAAATCCTCGATCCGCGGCTTCTGGAAATGCCGCACCAGGACGCCGCGCGCGCGCAGCTTTGCGGCGAGATCCGCGCCGGGATGGCCGGGATGACGCGCGAACACGAAGTTCGCAAGCGACGGCAGCACCTCGAAGCCGAGCTCGGTGAGGCCGCGGACCAGCGCTTCGCGACTGCTGATGATGCGTTGACGGGTCTCGTCAAACCACCCGTCGTCCTCGATCGCGGCGACCGCCCCCGCGATCGCGAAGCAGTCCAGCGGATAGGAGTTGAAGCTATCCTTGACGCGTTCCAGCGCCTCGATCAGCGGACGCTGGCCGATGGCGAAGCCGACCCGCAACCCCGCCAGCGCGCGCGACTTGGACAGCGTCTGGATCACCAGAAGATTGTCGTGATCGGGGACCAGCGGCACCGCGCTCTCGGCGCCGAAGTCGACATAGGCCTCGTCGACCACCACGAGACGGTCGGGATGCTCGACGACCAGCGCCTCGATCGCGGCACGCGGCAGTGCGATGCCGGTCGGCGCGTTCGGATTGCACAGCAGGATGGCGCTGCCCGGCCGCCGGTAATCAGCGAGATCGATCCGCATCGCGGCGTCGAGCGGCACCTGTTCGTATCGCGCGCCATAGAGGCGGCAATAGACCGGATAGAAGCTGTAGGTGATGTCGGGGAACAGCAGCGGCGCGTCGTGCTTCAGCAGCGCCGGGAAGGTGTGGGCCAGCACCTCGTCCGAGCCGTTGCCGACGAATACCTCGTCTGACGTGACGCCGTAGCGCGTCGCGATCGCCTCGCGCAGGGCGGTCGCGCGCGGATCCGGATAGAGCCGCAGGCGATCCGCGGTCGCAGCGATCGCCGCCAGCGCGCGCGGCGACGGCGGGTAGGGATTCTCGTTGGTATTGAGCTTGATGAGGCCGTCGATCTTGGGCTGCTCGCCGGGCACATAGGGCGACAGATTGTGGACGACCGAACTCCAGAAGCGACTCATGATCTGCGATCCAGGGATGAATGCGATCACAATACGGAATACGAGGCGCTGATGAAAGCGCCTCGTGATTTCCTCGCATTCTGATCGGCGTCGTGCCCGCGCCCTACCAGCTCGCCGTGCCCTTCATGGTCGGCTGGCCCTCGGCGTTCGCGGTCCACAGCTCCATGCCGCCGTCCTTGTCGTTGGCATTGACCGAGAACTCGCTGCCCTCGAACAGCGGCTGCACGCCGCGATAGGACAGCTTCTTCGGCGGCTTGCCCCCGCGCAGCCTGGCGGCGAGTTCGACGATGAAGGAGGCCTGCAGCGGGCCGTGGAAGATCAGCCCCGGATAGCCCTCGATCTTGGTGACGTAGTCGCGATCGTAATGGATGCGGTGGCCGTTGAAGGTCAGCGCCGAATAGCGGAACAAGAGCACGGGATCGGAGACGTGGCTCTCGCGATGCTGCGCGACCGGGGGAGGCGGCGGCGCCTTGGCCGGCGCTGCGGACTGCGTCGTCGTCATCTCGCGATAGACGATGTCCTGCCGCTCGCGGACCGCAAGCCCGCGCGGGGTCGTCACCTCGTGGTTGACCGAGACGAAGCACAGCGTGCCGGTCGAGCCCGATTTCACCGTAACGTCGGCAATCCTGGAGGTGCGCGTGGCTTCGTCGCCGATGCGCAGGGCATCGAAAAATTCGAGCTCGCCGCCGGCCCACATCCGGCGCGGCAGCGGCACCGGCGGCAGGAAGCCGCCGCGGGTCGGGTGGCCGTCAGGGCCGAGCTGCGACATCGGAAACACCGGCTGCGCCAGGCACCAATGCGTCGTCCACGGCGCGGCATCGCCGGCCTTCGGCTCGCCGATCTCCTGGAACAGCGTCGCGCGCAGCCCCATGACGAGATATTTGGTGACGACGTCGGAGGCTTCCGTGGTCTTGCCGATCCATTGGCGGAGATGATCGAGGTCGAGTTTGTCGGTCATGACTGTGTTGCCCGAGCAGGAGGGATTTCAAGAACGTTTGATGCGCTCGCCGATCGCCGGCACCTTGCCGTAGTGCCTGTCCTCGCCGATCACGATCGCGCCCGGCGCCGGATAGCTGACCTTGCCGTTCGGCGTGTCGACCTCGATGCGGCGCAGATGCGGATGCTTGGCGAGGTCGTCCATGCTGTTGACCTCGGCAAAGGCGATGTCGGCCTCGACAAGCTTGGCCAGCAAATCCTCGCGCGTCAGTCTGCCAAAGCTGTCGCTGACGATCTGGTCGGTTACGGCGCGATTGCGCACTCGCTCGACCATGTTGGCAAAGCGCGGATCGTCGGGCAAGCCAGGCTGGCCCAGCACCTTGGCGCACAGCGCCTTCCACTCGCGCTCGCTCTGGACCGAGATCAGGATCTCCTTGCCGTCCTTCGAGCGGAACACGCCGTAGGGCGCGATCGAGGGATGGGCGAGGCCGATGCGTTTGGGCGACTTGCCGTCTTCGGCATTGAGCAGCGGCACGGTGAGCCAGTCGGCCATCACGTCGAACATCGAGATCCGGATGTCGGCGCCCTCTCCGGTGCGGCCGCGGCCGATCAGCGCTTCGAGAATTGACGCATGCGCGGTGGCGCCGGTCGCGACGTCGACGATCGACATGCCGACGCGCGAGGCGCCCTCGGGTCCGCCGGTGATCGAGGCAAGGCCGCTGTCGGCCTGGATCAGCAGGTCATAGGCCTTGCGGTCGGCATAGGGGCCGGTGTCGCCATAGCCCGTGATCGTGCACATGATCAGCTTCGGATAGTCCTTGCGCAGCCGCTCGCGCGAGAAGCCGAGCTTGTCCATCGAGCCCGGCTTGAGGTTCTGCAACAGCACGTCGGCGCCCGCGATCAGCGCTTCGAGCTGCGCGCGGCCTTCCTTGGTGGCGAGGTCGACCACCGCGGAATCCTTGCCGCGGTTGAGCCAAACGAAATAGCTGCTCTGGCCTTTCGCCGCGGCGTCGTAGCCGCGGGCGAAGTCGCCCTCGGGGCGCTCGATCTTGATGACATGGGCGCCGGCGTCGGCGAGGCGTGACGAGCAGAACGGTGCAGCAACCGCCTGTTCGACGGCGATGACGGTCAATCCCTCAAGCGGCAGCATGATCTTAAGAACTCAGTAGGAGCGGGGCATGCCGAGCACATGCTCGGCGACGAAGGAGAGGATCAGATTGGTCGAGATCGGCGCCACCTGGTAGAGCCGGGTCTCGCGGAACTTGCGCTCGACGTCGTATTCCTCGGCGAAGCCGAAGCCGCCATGGGTCTGCACGCAGGCGTTCGCCGCTTCCCAGGAGGCGTCCGCCGCCAGCATCTTGGCCATGTTGGCCTCGGCGCCGCAGTCGAGCCCGGCCTCGTATTTGCGGGTGGCTTCCTTCACCATCAATTCGGCGGCGCGCATCGAGGCGTAGGCCTTGGCGATCGGAAACTGGATGCCCTGATTCTGGCCGATCGGACGGCCGAACACGCTGCGCTCCTTGGCGTAGTTGGTGGCCTTGGCGATGAACCACTTCGCATCGCCGACACATTCGGCCGCGATCAGGATGCGCTCGGCATTCATGCCGGAGAGGATGTAGCGGAAGCCCTTGCCTTCCTCGCCGATCAGGTTCTCCGCCGGTACCTTCATGTCGGTGAAGAACACTTCCGTCGTGGCGTGGTTCATCATGGTGCGGATCGGGCGGATCTCCAGCCCCTTGCCCTTCGCCTCGCGCATGTCGACGATGAACACCGAGAGTCCATCCGTGCGCTTCTTCGATTGCTCCTTCGGCGTGGTGCGTGCGAGCAGGATCATCAGGTCGGAATATTCCGCGCGGCTGGTCCAGATCTTCTGGCCGTTGACGACGTAATGGTCGCCCTCGCGGCGCGCGAAGGTCTTCAGCGACGAGGTATCGGTGCCGCTGGTCGGCTCGGTGACGCCGAACGCCTGCAGCCGCAGCTCGCCGGTCGCGACCTTCGGCAGGTACTTGGCCTTCTGCGCGTCGTTGCCGTGCCGCAGCACGGTGCCCATCGTGTACATCTGGGCGTGGCAGCCGCCGCCGTTGCAGCCGGCGCGCTGGATCTCTTCCAGGATCGCCGCCGCCGCCGACAGCTTCAGGCCGGCACCGCCATATTCCTCGGGGATCAGCACCGAGAGATAGCCGGCTTCCGTCAGCGCATCGACGAATTCCTTCGGATAGGCCATCTGGCGATCGAGCTTGCGCCAGTATTCGCCGGGAAACTGCGCGCAGAGTTTTGCCACCGCGTCGCGGATGTCGGAGTGGTCGTCGGTGTGTTGTTCGTGTGCGGTCATTGTTTCGTCTTGTCGCGTTCTGCTTTGCCGAGAGGTTGCACCAGAGCATTTTCGAGCGAACTGGAAGCCAATTCGCGTGAGGAAAACGCCCGCTGTTGTGGGGCCCCGGTAAACTCCCTATGCTGTTTTGTTATAGCGTATGAACCTGCCTTCCAGGATTGGCAAGTATGGATTTCCGCCAGCTTAGGACCTTTGCGTGCGTCGCGGAACTCGGGAGTCTGAGCAAGGCATCCGATACCTTGCGGGTCGCGCAGCCGGCGCTGAGCCGGCAGATCAAGCTCCTGGAGCACGAGCTGCGCACCGAATTGTTCACGCGCAATGGCCGCGGCATGGTGCTGACCGATGCCGGCCGGCTGCTGCTGGCGCGCACCGGCGGTATCGTGCGGCAAATCGACCAGATCCGCGATGACATCCAGTCCGCCGGCGGTGCGCCGTCCGGGCGCGTCGTGCTCGGGCTGGTGCCGACGGTGAGCTGCGTGATCTCGGCGCGGCTGGCGCGGCGCACGGTGGAGCGTTATCCCGGCATCTCGCTCTGCATCGTCGAAAGCTACAGCGGCCATCTGATCGAGTGGCTGCATCGCGGCGAGATGGACCTTGCGGTGATCTACGGCCCGTCGGTCGATCTGCATCTGGCGGTGCAGAGCCTCGGCCGCGACTCGATCGTCGCGGTCGGCCCGCGCGGCAGCGGGCTGAAGCAGAGGAAGCAGGTCGATATCGGCTGGCTGCTGCGCCAGCGCCTGGTGCTGCCCAGTCATTCGCACGGGCTCCGCGCCATGATCGAGCATGCGGCGGCGAAGAAGAAGGTCACGCTCGACGTCAAGCTGGAGGCGGATTCGTTCCGGGTGCTGACGAGTTTGGTCGAGGAGGGGCTCGGATACACCATGCTGCCGCCATCCTCGGTGCGCGGCGAGGTCGCGGAGGGCCGGCTCGAGACCACGCCGATCGCACGTCCCGCGCCGCGGCGCGAGCTGACCCTGGCCTCGCCGGTCGAGCATCCCGGCTCCAATGCCATCACGCTGATCGCAAAATTGCTGCGCGACGAGGTCGCCGCGTGCCGCGCCGAGGGGCTCTGGGATATCCAGCTCGCCTGAGTGCGTTTTAGCTCTATCCCCGTCATTGCGAGGAGCGATAGCGACGAAGCAATCCATGCGTCCGCACATGCCGCGCGATGGATTGCTTCGCTTCGCTCGCAATGACGTCGTTGCATTCAGGTGCTCAGCTGACCTTGAAGCCGAGATGGCCGCGGAAGCGGTTCTTCAGATAGGTGCCGTCGCGCGGCGGCAGCGCGCGCTCGACTTCGCTGGCGGCGATGCGAATGCGCGCGAGCCGTGGGCCGCCGGCCAGATCGCGCAGGCTGTTGCGGAAACTCTCGATGCCGGCCATGTCGGCGATATCAGAGACACTGCCGATGCCTGCGCCGCTCGCGATCACCTCGAGCTTCGCGCCGAGGCCAGAATGGCTGAGCTGCATGCCGGTCTCGCCGAAACGGCCGTTGTCGAGCACCGCGATCGAGAGATTGCCGGGCTGCTTGGTGGCGATGGTCAAGAGGCTGCCGATCCCCATCAGCTGCTCGCCGTCGCCGGTGACCACCAGCACCGGACGCTTCGGCTGTGCCAGCGCAAGCCCGAGCCCGACCATCGCGGCGCCGCCCATCGCGCCCCAGAGATAGAAATTGCCGGGATGCTCGCCGGCATCGAACACGTCGTAAGAGGAAGAGCCAAGCCCGGAGATTACGAGCAGGTCGCCGCGGTCGGCAAGCAGCGCCTTCACGGCAGCGCGGCGATCGAGGGTACCAGGTGTGATGGACATCAGTGCGTCTCCTTGGTCCACTTCTTGCGGCCGATCATCCGCTGCGAGATCAGGACCGCGACCTGCTGGTCGCCGTCATAGGCGAGCGAGGCGGCGGCCGAGATCACTTCCTCGGCGTCGTCGGGGTTCTCCAGCCGCAGCACTGTCGTGCCCATAATCTCGAAGGCCTGCGGCGTCGCCCGGCCCATCGGGATCTGCCAGGGATTGAACTCGGCCCATTCGCCGCGCATCGTCACCAAGGTCAGCAGCGGGAAGCGGCAGCTCGCCATCAGCGACAGCATGTTGACGCAATTGCCGACGCCGCTCGATTGCATCAACAGCACCGCGCGGTCGCCGCCGAGCCAGGCGCCGGCGGCCAGCGCCACGCCTTCCTCCTCGGTGGTCAGCACCGTGGTCTTGATGTCGGCATCGGCGTGCGACAGCTTGATCAGCTTGGTATGTCCGGCGTCGGGGACGTAGCACACCTGCGCCACGCCAAAGCTCTTCAGCGTGCGATAGATCGCAACCGGCCAGTCCGTGCTGGTCGCGCTGTCCTGGTGAACGGCAATCTGGTCCATCATGGCCTCGGCTAGGGGACGCGCAGTGGCGCGGTCCTCACACCGATAGCCTTTAGCGCGCGGGGAGGTTTAACTCCCTTCACATCTGTTTCGCGCAGCTATACCGGAATTGTATACCCCGTCATTGCGAGCGAAGCGAAGCAATCCATCGTCCCTCATGCGTGGAAAGGTGGATTGCTTCGTCGCTTCGCTCCTCGCAATGACGAGGAAGCAGCGCGGCCGGCGATCTGCGAATTCAAGCATTCGGCTGCAGAAACGTGCCGTATTGCTTGCTGGCCGCGACCGCTGCAGCGGCCTGTCCGATGACGCGCATCGCCGCCATCATGGGCCAGGGCCCGAGGCTGATCCTACGCACACCGGCGCGGGCGAGATCGCCGATGTCGGGAACGCCCTGCGTCACCATGATGTTGACCGGTAGCGGCGTCAGTTGCACGAACCTCTCGATCAGCGCGAGGTTGGTCAGTCCAGGCACGAAAATTCCATCGGCGCCGGCATCGGCATAGACCTGCGCGCGCCGTGCCGCCTCATCCAGGCATTGCTCCGGCGAGCCGAACTTCAGCAGAAACGGGTCCGTTCGCGCATTGATGAAGAGATCAATTCCGAGTTTTTGCGCGGCACTCCGTATGGCCGTGATCTTCGCGGCATGCTGCGCGGGATCGACGAGCTGCCGCTTTCCGCCAACAAGCCCGTCCTCGAGATTGATGCCGATCGCGCCGGCCTTCAGGATCCTCGCCACCGAATGCGCGGCGGCCCCCGGCGTGTCGCCATATCCCGCCTCCAGATCGATCGATACCGGAACCGGGACGGCGGCGGTCATCCGCGCGACCAGACCTTCCACCATGTCGAGCGGGGCATTTTCTCCGTCGGCATAGCCGAGCGCGGATGCGACCGCGCCGCTGCTGGTCGCGACCGCAGGCGAGCTCTTCGCGATGGCCTTGGCGGTGGCGACGTCCCAGGCGTTGAACAGGACGAGCGGGTCGCCCTGCTTGTGCAGACCGCGAAACGTTTCGGCGTGGTGTTGCTGTGTCGTGGCGTCCATTGCGCGCACTCCTTTTCAAATGTGAAAAACGCTTGGTTGGCGTAGCCGCTGATTGCGGCGCGCCTGCTCAGGCGGCGGCGTGCGTCGTGAACCAGTCCATGATCAGACCGGTGACCTCGGCCTCACGCTCGAGGTGCGGGAAGTGCCCGACATCGGGCAAGACAACGCGCTGATGTGGCCCCTTGAAGAGCGGCTCTTCCATCATCGAATACCGCACTGTCGGATCGTTGCCGCCATAGATCGTCAGCGTCGGCGTATGCATGTCGTTGATCGGCAGCCGGCCCGCAACTCCTGCATCGACCAGGCCGTTGTAGTATTTCAGCGCCGCCTTCATGGTGCCGGGAGAGCTGAGCGTCTGCTTGACCGAGCGGAGATGCTCGTCGTTCTCCAGGGTTGGCGACCACAGCTTCCAAAGGTAGTCGACGAAGGGAAGTCCCTCGATGTTGACCGCCGAGTGAGCGCCGGGCACCGTAAAGAAATAGACGTGGAAGACCGATCGAACGGCATCGGGATCGCTCCTGAGGCTCGGGATTGTGATCGGGTGCGCGGTATTCATGACCACCGCGGCCTTGATCGCCGACGGCGCCGTGGCCAGCGCCTGGAAGGTCGATGTGCCGCCCCAATCCATGCCGACGACGCAAGCCTGTCCGTCGTCGCTCAGCGCCTCGATCAGCGCTTCGAGGTCCTGGCCCAGTGCGATCGGATCGAAGATGCCGTCGGCCGGAATCTCGGTCGGCGCATAGCCGCGCAGGAACGGCGCGACCGCCCGATACCCGGCATCCGCGAACGCCTGCAGTTGCCTGCGATACGACCAGGCGTTGTCGGGAAAGCCGTGCATGAACATGACCAGCGGTCCGCTGCCCTGTTCGAGATAGGCAAACCGCACGCCGTTGGCCTGCACGTAGTTCAGGGCGGGTTCGCCGCCTGCGGTCTCAGGCGTTGCCAGTGCGCTGCTTCGGGTCGTCATTGCCGCTCTCCATTTTATGGTCGTTGTCGCTCTCCCGATTAAATATGTGCGCAGCGCACATATCTGGTCAAGTTGTTTTTTGTGCGCAGCGCACATATTGTTGACGGCATGGAAAACGGAATCGCCAATCTGCTGGGCGCGCTGTCGCTCGCCGTCATGGATCGGATCGAGCACGGCGCGCGCGAAGTCGTCGGCCGCGGCGGCGAGACGCCCGCGGCGCTCATCGTCATCGGCTATGGCCAGGGCATGACCAACGACAAGCTGAGGCGGATCCTCGGCTTGTCGCATTCCGGAACGGTCCGCCTGGTCGATCGCCTGGTGTCGGACCGGCTGGTCGAGCGCCGGGCCGGCAAGGACGGCCGCGAGGTCGCCCTGCACCTGACGCCGTCGGGGGTGGCGTCACGGAACGAGCTGCTGGCGTCGCGGATTTCGGCCGTCACGTCGCTGCTGGATGTGTTGTCGTCGGCCGAACGGAAGCAGCTCGCAACGCTGATCCGCGAATTGCTGGCAAGGCAGGATACCTCCGAGATGGATCGCTTCACGATCTGCCGGATGTGCGACGACCGGGTTTGCATCAATTGCCCGCTGCCGACGAGCAAGGGCCAGCACGCTCGCTAGCACATTGCCGTCAGCGCACGTTCTTCTGCGCCGTGAACACGTACATGTCCCAGAACGTCTCGGGGTGATCGACCTCGAAGCGGTGCCACTGCTCCAGATCGGTCTCGTCGGCCGCGCTCGCAAACTGCTTGCGGAATTTTTCCAGCACCGCCGGATCGTCGAACGGCTCGAAACCCCCGAACGACAGGCCATGCTCGTTCAGGAATGCCGCGATCTCCGGAATGGTGAGGCGGTGCTCCATGACGTTGAACAGCAGGTCGCGACAGCCGCTCATGCTGTAGAAATCCTTGGCGCCGATCAGCGGTCTCCACTGCTCGGCCTCGCGGAAAATCTCCTGCCGGCACCGCCGGATGTCGTCGGCGGTGGCGCGATAGTTGCGCGCTGCGATGCGGGCGCGCGCTTCCACAATGACGCGGCGCGCCAGGTCGCTATACAGGCCGATGCGCATCGTGCCGCCCGGCCGCAGCAGCGAGACCAGCACGCGCCAGCCGGCAAAAGGCTCGGCAAGGTGATGCAGCACGCCGACCGACTCGATGCTGTCGAAGCTGCGGCCGATCGAGCCCAACTCCAGGATGTCCGCCTGTGCATAGTCGATGCTGCGCAAGCCGAGCTCGCGCGTCTTGCGGCGCGCATAGGCGAGGCTGGTCATGCTGATGTCGATCGCGAGCAGGCGTGCGTTCGGATAGACCTGCGCGATCTGGATCGCGTGCGAGCCGGTGCCGCAACCGGCGATCAGGATATCCCGTTCGGCTTGCTGTTCCGCGGTCGCGACCGTCTTTCCCCGCGTCCGATCGGCGACGAATGCCGTCAGCGGGTTCACGGTCCAGCGCGGATAGGGATTTTCCTCGTACTGGCGCATCACCTCGACCGATACGTCGTTCTTGATCGGGGTGAGCGTTGCAATGGCGCGGCGCTCTGCCATCTCTTCGCGCGGTTCGCGAAGCTGCACCCGCAACAGGCCGGTTGTGGCCGCAGGCCAATCCCGACGCAGCAGCGCGTCCGCCGCCGGCAGGACATGAAGCGGGAAGTAAGCCGCGACCACGGCCAACGTGAGCGGCGTGATCGCGGCGCCGGATTCCAGGTCCTGCAGCAATCGTTCGCGCAGTGCGCCGGCACGTTCGGCTTCCACCTCGGTCTGTGCATGGACATATTCGTTGATGAAGCATTGCCGGGCCAGCGCGCATGCAAAGCCGACGATATCATCGTCGGCTTCATGCTGCTCCTGCTCGCTCGCGAGCCGCAGCAGCTCTGCCCGCGCATGTCCGAGCAGCACTTCGAGCTGCATGCTCGCCAGCGTCGTCGCTTCCATCGCGCAGCGCAGGAACAGGTCGCCGGCAAGCGGGGCCAGGCCTTCGGTGCCGAACAATTCGACGTTCGTCACCGCTAGCGGCCACTTGCCGGCAATCCGCCCGACATAGCGGGTGACGGTTGGGCTCTGCAGGATGAAGCCGACGGCCTTCGCGTCCATGCCGAGCGCAAGTGCCTTGCTGAAATGCGCGGCGGCTTTGCCGCGATTGCCCAGTGCCTGGTATGAATTGCCGGCATTGTAGTGGCAGGCGGCATTCACGTCGTCGGCGGCAATCGCCTTAGCGAAGGTCTTCACGGCGGCCCGGTGGTCGCCGGCGGCCTGCGCCATCAGGCCGAGAAGATTCAGGCTCTGCACGTGGGCAGGCTCGCGCGCAAGAATGTCCCGGCAGATTTGCTGCGCCTCGTTGAAGCGGCGCATCCCGTAGAAGCGGCTTGCCTCGGCGGCGAGGTCGGCAATGCCAACACCCGCCGAGCCGAAGCCAGGTGCGCTCTTGCCGGACGCGTCCCGCTGCTTACCGGCTGCGCGCCGTTCTTTTCGGTTCATGGTTCGTCAACTGGCCCAAGCTGCAAGACGCGGCAAGACATAGGGCCGATCGCAATTGCAGCCAAGGATTATTCAGCCCGGGATCCGAACCGGCAGGTTCTCGATGCCGCGGACGAAGCTGGAATAGACGCGCTTCGGCTCGCCGACCACCTCGATGCGGTCGAAGCGCTTCAGCATCTCCTGCCAGACGATCTTGAGCTGCAGTTCGGCAAGCCGCATGCCGACGCAGCGGTGGATGCCGAAGCCGAACGACAGATGGATGCGCGGCCGGGCGCGATCGATGATGAACTCGTCGGGGCGGTCGATCACCTCGTCGTCGCGATTGCCGGAGACGTACCACATCACGACGCGGTCGCCCTTCCTGATCGTCTTGCCGCCGATCTCGGTGTCGACAAGCGCGGTGCGCCGCATATGCGCCAGCGGCGTCTGCCAGCGGATCACCTCCGGCACCATGGTGTCGATCAGGTCAGGGTTCTCCTTCAGCTTCCTGAACTGGTCGGGATGCTCGTGCAGCGCCAGCACCGAGCCGCTCATGGTGTTGCGCGTGGTGTCGTTGCCGCCGACGATCAGCAGGATGATGTTGCCCATCAGATTGTCGGGATCCATGTGCCGCGTGGCGTCGCTATGCGCCATCATCGACAGCAGATCGTTGCGCGGGGCCGAGTTGACACGCTCATTCCAGAGCTTCGAGAAATAGGCGTAGCACTCGTCCATCTCCTGGCGGCGCTGTTCCGGCGAGTCGACGATGCCGCTCTTCGGCAGCGCGGTGGAGACGTCGGACCAGCGCGTCAGCTTGCGCCGCTCCTCCCAGGGGAAGTCGAACAGCGTCGCCAGCATCTGGGTGGTCAGTTCGATCGAGACGCGCTCGACGAAATTGAAGGTCTCGTTGCGCGGCAGATTGTCGAGCACGCTGGCCGAGCGCTGACGGATCAGCTTCGCCAACTCGTCGAGATGGGTCGGCGTGAACATCGGCGAGACGGTCTTGCGCTGATGGGCGTGCTTCGGCTGGTCCATTGCGATGAAGCTCGGATAGTCGTAGCCGGGTGGCACGTCGCGGATCGAGATGCCTCCGAGCGTGGAATCCGAGGAGAAGATGCCGTGGCTGGTGTCGACATGCATGATGTCGTTGTATTTCACCACAGACCAATACGGCTCGATCGGCGCATTGGTGCAGTAATGCACCGGCTCTTCCTTGCGCAGCCGCTCGAACCACGGCCACAGCGTGTCGTTCTGGAATAGCCGCGGCGCGCCGGGATGGAAATCCTTCAATGGCGTCGCATAGGCTTCCTCGCGCGCCTGGCGCAGCAGCTCGGCCCGGTCGGCACGGATGGCGGTCTGGACGTTCATCTTCATTGGCTCCGGCGGCGGTTCTTACCTCTCCCGCTTGCGGGGGAGGTCGCTGCGCTCGAAGAGCGCGGCGGGTGGGGGCTTTCTCCACTCAGAGACTGTTTCTGCGGTGGCACCCCCACCCCAGCCCTCCCCCGCAAGCGGGAGAGGGAGCACAGTCCCGTCGTGGTCGTACTTCAATTTCATTTCGCCATGCGTCAGGCGGCAATGCGCACGGGCAGCGTCTCGTAGCCCTTGATGAAGCTGGAATACACCCGCTGCGGCTCCTCGACCACCTCGATCGTGTCGAAGCGCTTGAGGATTTCCTCCCAGATGATCTTGAGCTGCAGCTCGGCGAGCCGCAGGCCGACGCAGCGGTGGATGCCGAAGCCGAACGAGATGTGGGTGCGCGGCCGGGCGCGGTCGATCAGGAACTCGTAGGGCTTCTCGATCGCCTCCTCGTCGCGGTTGCCCGAGACGTACCACATCACGACCTTGTCGCCCTTCTTGATCTGGCGGCCACGGAATTCGAAGTCGGCGAGCGCGGTGCGCCGCATATGGGCGAGCGGGGTCTGCCAGCGGATCACCTCGGGCACGAAACTGTCGATCAGCACGGGATTCTCCTTGAGCTTGCGGTACTGCTCCGGATGCTTGCTGAGCGCGTAGATGCTGCCGGACAGCGTGTTGCGCGTGGTGTCGTTGCCGCCGACGATCAACAGGATCAGATTGCCGAGGAAGTTCTTCGGATCCATGTTCCGCGTGGCGTCGCTGTGCGCCATCATCGAGAGCAGATCGCTCTTCGGCGGCTGGCCAGAGCGCTCCTTCCAGAGCCGCGCGAAATAACCGGCGCATTCCATCAGCTCGGCCTGCCGCTCGTCCTCGGTGGCGACCAGGCCGCCGGCGCCGGGCAGGGTGGTCGCGACGTCGGACCAGCGGGTCAGCTTGCGGCGGTCCTCCCAGGGGAAGTCGAACAGCACCGCAAGCATCTGCGTCGTCAGCTCGATCGAGACCTTGTCGACCCAGTCGAACACCTCGCCGCGCGGCAAATTGTCGAGGCACTCGGTCGAGCGCTTGCGGATGTTGATGGCGAGCTCGTCGAGATGCGTCGGCGTGAACATCGGCGCCACGGTCTTGCGCTGCGCCGAGTGGCGCGGCTGGTCCATCGCGATGAAGCTCTCGCGGCGCAGATCCGGCGGCACGTCGCGGATGGTGATGCCGCCGAGCGAGGCGGCCGAGGAGAACACCGAATGGTTGGTCTCGATGTCCATGATGTCGTTGTAGCGGGTGATCGACCAGTACGGACCGAACATCGAGTCTTTGCAATAATGCACCGGATCCTCGCGGCGCAGCCGGTCGAAATACGGCCAGAAGGTATCGGTCTTGAACAGCTCGGGATGGCCGGGATCGTAGTCCGACAGCGCAAGCGTGTTGGCGCGTTCGCGTGCGGCGTCCAGATGTGTGGTGTCGACGAGATCGATGGTCCCGTGCATGGGCGGCTCCTCAACCGTTGCAGCAGCCGGGGCATCGCCGGCGTGCCATGTTTTACCGAATTACATTCTCATTCCGCGGTTTGTGCAAGGGGCCTCAACGCGCATTTGGCCGCATTGGTAGCCGGCCAAAGCGGCCGAATCCGGGCCTTTCGCGGTGGCGGAGCGGCATGGCGGCGACCATGCCCGTTTGAAACGCCGTTTGATTTGATCTGATGGTGTCGTGCGATCGGTGCGGGGGCGGCTATTGGCTGGCGGGTTTTTCGCCGCCGGGCTTTTCGCAGGGGTAGGTGTCCTGCATGCCCCACAGCAGCAACGACGCAATCGCCACATCGCCCTTCGCTGCCCGCTTCTCGGCTGACTTGAGCATGATCTCTTCGGTCTGCTCGGTGGTCAGTGCGAGGTCGCCTGGCATGCAGAACAGCATTTGGCCGCCATGGCGTTTGAGCCACGCATTGGACGCCATCATGCCGCCCCGTGCGCCGTCCAGGTACATATAATTGAAGATGCGATAGTTCTCGCCCTTCGGATTGCGGTAGGAGTCGAGGCGTATATCGGCGGCCGCAGCGGGAGCTACCGCGAGCGCCAAAATCCATGCCGACAAGATCCACTTGTTCATCGCTCATCCCTCGCTCGCGGCGGCGCGTTCTTCATCGCCTGATTCGTAAGTCATGCAATTGCCGCCCTGGGTTCGAAGCTCGCGCTCGACCGGCAATGCGGCGCGGCCATCCTGCTCCGACGGGGCGATACAAGCAGGAAAGACTGCGCCGTTTCCGGCAGTCCCGTTAAGGCATAGCCAACCGCGCCCGGCCAAAAACCGCCCCCGGCTCTCGACCCCGTGTGAAACCTGGATCACACTCGCAGCGACAAACCTGTGCTTTTGATGCGCAGAGATTGTCCCGTCCTGGAGCTGTTCCGTGAACGACATGAGCTGGACCCCGCCGGGGCCACCGCCGCCGCTGCCGCAACCGGTTCCGCCGCCGATGCCGGTGGCGTTTTCAGGCAGCCGGAAGGAGTTCTTCCGCCTGGTCGCGCGCGGCGCCGGGCTCGAGCTCGTCACGGTCGGCTTCTACCGGTTCTGGCTCACCACCGACATCCGCCGTCACCTGTGGTCGAACACCCTGATCGACGGCGACGGGGCGGAATATACCGGCCGCGGCAAGGAGCTCCTGATCGGCTTTCTGGTCGCGCTGGCGATCCTGGTGCCGATCTATCTCGGCTATTTCCTGATCGGCATCGAGGCCGAGCATCTCAAGGCGTTCGCCTCGCTGCCGCTGGTCGCCTTCTTCTATCTGTTCGGCCAGTTCGCGATCTATCGCGCGCGGCGCTATCGCCTGACCCGCACGGTGTGGCGCGGCGTCCGTTTCTGGATGAGCGGCTCGGGCTGGATCTATGCGCTGAAGGCCTCGCTATGGGGCTTCCTGGTCGTGATCACGTTCGGCCTTGCGCTGCCGTGGCGCGAGGCGGCGCTCGAACGCTACAAGATGCGGCACTCCTATTACGGCGATCTGCAGGGCTCGTTCGAGGGCCGCGGCTGGGAATTCTTCAAGCGCGGCTGGTGGCTCTGGCTCCTGATGCCGTTCGCGATGGTCACGATCTTCGGACCGTTCGCCTATGCCGCGTTCAAGGCGATCGAGTGGCGCTGGTGGCTGTCGGGCATCCGTTTCGGCGAGGTCAGGCTGGAATCCACCATGCGGCGCAGCGCGCTGATCGGGCTGTACTGGAAGGTGATCGGCTGGGCCATGCTGCTCGGCACCGTGTTCATGGCCTATCTCGTGCTCTGCATCTTCCTGGCGGCCAGCATCGACGGCTCCTCGATCGAGACCTTCTTCAAGACCGAGGCGTTCGCCAAGAGCATTCCGCTGATGGTCATGCTCGGTATCGGCTATCTCGCCCTTGCGCTCGCGATGAACGTTGTGATGCGGGTCTATCTGATGCGCGATCTCTGGGTCCGGGTGCTGTCGACGACCATCGTGCACAACATCGGAGCCGCCGCCAACGTCACCGCGCGCGGCGATCTCGCCAATGCGCTCGGCGAAGGCTTTGCCGACGGCCTCGACGTCGCGGGATTCTAGCCTCATGGAATCCGATCTCGACCAGGCCAATTCCGCGGCGTCGCCGGTCCCTCGCGCGGTGTTCTTCGACGGCGCATCGAGCCGCCGGCGCGCCGTCGCGCTCAGACTGTCCGATGCGCTGGAGATCAGGGAAGACGGCGAGCTGCTCGCGCGCTGGGCGTTTGCCGACATCCGCCGTGCCGACAGCCCGTCCGGCCTGCTGCGGCTGAGCTGCCTGACGGCGCCGGCGTTGGCGCGGCTCGAGATCCGCGACGCGCAGCTGATCGCCGCGCTGGTCGCGCGCTGCGACAAGCTCGAGCAGGACCTGCCGAACCGCAAGGGCGTCGCGGGCATCGTCGGCTGGTCGCTCGCTGCCGCGGTGTCGATCGTGCTGGTGGTGCTGTTCGGCGTGCCGCTCGCCGCAGAACGGCTGACGCCGCTGGTGCCCGATTCCTTCGAGCGTCGCCTCGGCGATGTCGCGGAAGCGCAGGTCATGGTGGTGTTCGACGGCAAGCCGTGCAGCAACGCGGCCGGACAAGCGGCGTTCGAGAATCTGATCGGCAAGCTGCGGGAAACCGCGGGCCTCGACAATTCGGTGCAGTCGGGCGTGCTGGCAACGCCGGTGCCGAACGCCTTCGCGCTGCCCGGCGGCAAGGTCTATCTTTTCGACGGGCTGCTGGAGAAGGCCGAGAGCCCCGACGAGATCGCCGGCGTCCTGGCGCATGAGCTCGGCCATCTCCGGCACCGCGACAGCATGCGCGAGCTGATCCACAATGGCGGCACCTCGTTCCTGATCGGGCTGTTGTTCGGCGACATCACCGGCTCCGGCGCGCTGATCTTCGCCTCGCGCTCACTGGTGACGTCGTCCTATTCGCGCGACGCCGAGACCAACGCCGACACGTTTGCGATCGAGACCATGCACAAGCTCGGCCGCCCGGCGAAGCCGATGGGCGAACTGATGTTCCGCGTCACCGGCAAGGAAGGCGGCAAGGGGCTCTCGCTCGTCGCCAGCCATCCGCTGACCGAGGATCGCCTCGAACGCATGGGCAAGGCCGACGCCGACACTCTGACGATCGGCAAGCCACTGCTGTCGGCCGCCGAATGGCAGGCGCTGAAGGGTGTTTGCGGATCGGGCAAGACGTGAGGCGAGGGGATTTCGACGCTGGAGCAATCCCATGCAGCGTGACGACAGATACTGGTTTCCCGCCAAGCGCTACGGCTGGGGCTGGGGACCGCCGAACAACTGGCAGGGCTGGGCGGTCCTCGCTGGCTTTGTGGCGCTGGTCGCCGTCGGCGGCGTGCTGGTCCTCCCGCACTCTCCCGTTCGCTTCGTCGCCTATGTTGTCGTGCTGAGCGCCTTGCTCACCGCCGTGTGCTGGTGGAAGGGCGAGCCGCCGCGCTGGCGATGGGGCGGCGACTAAAGCGCGATGAGACAAGTTGATAGCAGCCGTGCAGGCGGTACGCTCCCTCTCCCGCTTGCGGGGGAGGGCTCGGGGTGGGGGGCTCTCTCCGGTACGAACCGGGCTGAGTCCTGACGTTTTAGACCGGGTTGATTCCTGACAGGCAAAGCTTCGTCTGATTCGAGGGAGGATCGGACGATGCCTTTCAGGGAGAGCAGTGCTGTGGAGGAG
>NZ_LGHK01000155.1 GCF_001908235.1 Bradyrhizobium sp. NAS96.2 | reverse complement strand
AGCATTGCGCTGTTGCAATGGTATCCGAACTACTGGCTGCTGACCGGCTTCGTGATCTGCTTCGGCAGCATGATCGGCTCGCGCGGCCCGCTGATCACCGCAACCGCGCTGAAGATCTTCCGCGGCGAGCGCGTCGGTACGATCTACGGCACCATCATGATCGGCAGCGGCCTCGGCTCCGCGCTCGGCTCCTGGGGCGGCGGCCTGATCCATGACTGGACCCACAGCTACAACCCGCTGATCGCCTTCGCGCTGGTCAACGTCGTGCTCGGCCTGATCCCGTTCCTGGTGGTGCCTGCGCTGCGGCGCTGAGTTCGGACGCGTGTGCCCGCCCCCCCTCAGAATGCGGCGCAGAAGCCGACATGAATGCATGCCGGCCTTGGGCCCACAGGCGGGCGACATTCGCAAATGAAAGAGGCCGCCAATTCAAGCGGCCTTAGTGGATGGCTCCCAATTGCTTGATTGCGAGAGCCGATCCGCTAGTCCGGTACTAATAGTCGCAACGACGGACCCTACGCACCGAACCATCGTCACGCTCGACCGTGACGGTGCGGCATCCGCGATATCCGCGATCATAATCGTACGCGCGATAAGCGCGTCGATCATAGTCTCGGTAGTGACGAGGCTCCGGGCCTACTCTTACGCCGCCGAGCGGAGTGTCAACGGCCACTTGAGCTGACGCAGGTGCAACGGAAATCGGCGTGGCCATAGCGAAACCAGCAACCGCCAGTACACCAGCCAATAACAGTGTCCTCATGAGATCTCCTCCTGAGTTGTTGTATTGCTCTCCAACATCCCAGATAGGGCAAGGTTCCTGCGCGAATTTCATCCCAATGGCGGGCGGCTAGACCTGGGGCGCCCGCCCCGGATGATTGCGGACAGGAAGCCGCCGCGCATGTTCCCGAACCAAATAAATTTCAGCAGGGACCTCTGTCGAGGGTCAAAACCGGACGTTGATCAGCGCTGATCGCAATTACGCTTGTCTCAATTATTCGTCGTCGGCAGGTCGTTCGGGCCGTATTGCTTGAACTCGAAGATCTTGCGCGTCAGGCCGGGCGCCAGCGCCGAGATCGGGTTGACGCGCAGCACCGGCTGGCTCGGCGTTCCCACCACTTCATAGGTCACGCCGATCAGGCCTTCATTGCTGCCGGCGCCGAGGAAGATCCCGAAGAACGGGATCTGGCCGAACATGTTGTTCAAGCCGTACATCGGAATGAAAGTGCCGTTCATGCGCACCTGGTTGCCGATATAGTCGATGCTGCCTTCGATGGTCGCGCCGATGCTCGGTCCCTTGACCACGCCGTTGCGGATCGACAGCTGGCCGCTCTGGCGGGTGAACTCGGCGCGCAGCGCGTCGAACCCGATGCCGTTCTGGGTGCTGACCGGCCCGCCGGCGACGGCGCGGTCGAGCTGGGTTTCGCCCTTCACCGAGAAGCCGCTGATGTTGATGAGACCTTCCCTCGGGCCCGGCTCGGGGATCGGCGGCTCCATCGCCAGCGTGAGCTGGCCGCCGACCACCTTCGAATAGGTGTCGATGAAACGCAGGAACGCGCCGGCGTCGCCGGTCTGCAGGTAGATCACCTCGCGGCCCTGCTGGCGTCCGCGCATATCGACCGCGACGGGCGTATCGCGGCCGACCTTGCCGCTCAGCGTGAACGCCTTGAAGAACCCGTTGCGGCGCGAGATCTTGGCGTCGACGCTGCGCAGCGCCTCGCCGTTGAAGCCGGCCACCGCGCCGAGTTTCAGATCGACATCGAAATCGGTGGTCTTGGTCTTGCTCTTGGGATCGCTGTCGCGGCCGGAGATCGCCGACTTCAGGAAGCCGCGACCATCGAACACGTCGCCGCGCATCGTCACCTTGATGACGCCGTCGGGCCCGCGATCGGCGCGCAGCGATGTCTTGTCGCCTTCCGACGGCGCGTAGGTCGGGAAATTCGCATTCATGAGATCGCCGTTCTGGTCGACCTCGAGCGCGCCCTTGATCGAAACGCCGGCGCCTTCGATCGAGATGTCCTCGAACCGCGTCGATTGTCCCTTCGGCACCACGTTGAAGGTCGCCTTGCCGGCCCTGCCTTGCGTCTTGACCCAACCGGGCAGGATGTTGTCGAGCTTGAGCTGGGTCAGGTCGGCCTCGACGCCCATCTTGGTGGTGGGATTGTCGCCGCTGCCGATCTTGCCGCTCAGCTTGATCGGGATCGCCCCCGAGACCGCTGGACCGAGATCGAGTCCGAGGCGCGCGCGGCCCGAATCGTCAAGCGTTGCCTGCAGCTTGACGTCGGCATCGCTGTCGGTCGGCTTGCGATAGTCGAGCGAGGCCGCCTGCCCGTTGATCTTGACGTCACCCTTGACCTGGAAGCCGGCGTTGCTGGCCACCAGCTTCAGCGTGTTGGCCTCGAGCTTCTGGTTCATCACCAGCTTGTCGACGGCGACGCCGGTGATGTCGGCGGCGACCGAGTACATCGTATCGGCCTTGGTCAGCTCGCCCTTCACCGGCATGCCAAGATTGATTATCGCGGTGACGTTGCCCTTGCTGGCGTTGGGATCGATCGGCGGACCGGAGAGATCGCTGAGCCGGTCGGACGCGAGGATCTCGGCGGCGGCCGGCACTGGACAGTCGACCCGGAACTTGACCTTCGACGGCGACGGCTTCGGCGCCATGTCCGGCACCTCGAAGGTGAAATCCGACAGCGTGATCTTGCGGCCCGCCGGCGTGTCGGCGATGCCCTGGTTGATGGTCACGGTCGCGGTGCGGCCGGTCACCCTGGCCTTCAGATCCGCATCGTGCACGGCAGGCATCTGATCGACCGGGCGCACCGTGACGCCTGAGGCGACGATGTTGACCGAGAGACCGTCATCCGGGATCGGCGGGCCCTTGCGCGACAGATTATGCACCGGCGAATTGACGCCGACATCGATGCGCTGGAGCGTGCCCCGGTCGATCCGCTCGAGCACCCATTCGCGCACCTCGGGCACGATGATGATCGGCCACATCCGCTTCAGCGCGGAGGCCGACATCGGCGTGCCGGCGAATCCGAGCTGCAACCGCGGCTCGCCGGAATAGTCGATGCTGCCGGTGCCGGCGACGCCGATCTCGCCATTGGAGATGTCGGCCTGGGTCAGCAGCACGCGCTTCTTCTCGGTGTCGAACCGGAAGCCGATATTGATGCGGTTGAAGATCAGCGGCGGTTCGTTCTTGTCGGCGCCGGCCAGCACGATCGTGCCGCCGGACAGTCCCGCCTGCCAGTCGGTGATATTGTCGTTGGGCGGCTCAAGATGGCCGAGCAGCGTGATGCGGTTGGCGCCCGAGACGATCTTGATCGGCGCCAGCAGCACGCGCCGCCCCGAATCCCATTCGACGCTCATCTCGGCCGAATCGACCGGCATCGGGTAGTCGGGCGTGTCGGTGTCGATGATGTTGCCGGCGCCGACATTGATCTTGCCGCGGAAATAGGTCGGCAGGCCGTCGCGGCCGAGCTCGCCCTTCATCTCGCCCGACAGCGGCAGGTCGGCGGTGTAGGTGAGATCCTTGGTCCGCATCGCGAGCAGGATGTTCCGCGTGGAAACCTTGTCGGCCTTGATGTCGACCGAGCGCACCCCGTTCTGCTGCGGTCCGACCAGGACGCGCACCGACCAGGGCTTTGCGCCCTCCTCGCCGAAGCTGAGCGCAACGCCGCCGCCGCTCGGCCGCCGCAGGCTCAGGCTGATATTCTCGAAGCTCCATTTGTTGCCGCGCTGCTGGTCGTCGACGACCAGATTGCCGTTCTTCAGGCCGATCTCGTTGAGGTTCTGACCGTCGAGGCCGGTCATGCTGAGGCTGTCGAGCCAGTCGAGACCGGCAAGTAGCCCGCTCTGGGCCGAATCGGGTGCGGCCGCCGAGGGCTCCGAAGCGGCCGGCGGCGAGGCCACCGGCGGCGCTGCGGGGGCCGGACGCGGGAATGTCGGCGGCAGGCCCGCCTCACGCTTGGAGGCAACGCCGGTGGCGAGCGGCTTTGCGGTGTCGCCGGCGGACACGGTCACATTGCCGTCGGGCGTGATGCGCACCGACAGTTCCGCATCGACCAGATTGAGGCTCTCCGCCCGCAACTGGCCCATCAGGAGGGCCGTGCCCGACAACCGCACTTCGGCTTTCGGCGCGCTGGCAACCACCGCATGGTCGCGGTCGCGGACGATGATGTCGCGGATCCGCACCGCGATCCTGACCCGGCCGGCGCGCTCGATCTGGGTTCCGCCGACCTCGACCGTGTTGCCGTGGCCGATATTCTCTTCGATCGCCGCGGCAAGCCACGGCGTCGCCAGATCGAGATTGATCGGGCCTGCACCGAGCCGCCACCACAATGCGCCGAAGCAGGTCGTAAACAGCACGACCAGCACCACGAGGACCAATCCGATGCGACGGATCCAGCGCTCGCCATGCAGCCAGCGTTGCATGCCGGAGCAGAAATCGGTGAAACGATGCAGGTTGGTGTTGGAACGCGACAGCAATTGCCGCGCACGGTTGCCCGCCGCCTCATCCTGCTCGTCCCACGCGGCGTCGTCTTCCCATTGCGAGAAGTCAGCCCCGGCGCGCGGATTTGGACCCTGCGGCGACGTTTTCCTTGCCATTGCCTCTCGGTGCTGACGGCGAAGCTGCTCGCCGCCATCGGTGCGCCCGTCGATTCGTATCGAGCGCTCCCGTGCCGGCATCGCCGCCTATCCTCGCCTAATCATGTTACTCGCCGATGGCCCCCGGAACGGACCAAACCAACCAATCAAAAGCCAATTCAGCAAGCGGACGGGTTACGCGTCGAATTCCTTGTCACCATACTCCGTGGCCATCAAACTTGCCCAGCGGCCGATGCGAATCCGGCCACCGCGAATAAGACCCGCAATACCCCAATGGTTGAGCTTCGGAAAGCGACGAAAGGAAGGCGTATGTCCAAGAAAACGCGCAAGAAATCCTCCAACACAACCGGAAAGCGGGTCGCAACAAAGGTTGCGCGCGCGAGAAGCGCAAGCACTGGGAAGTCCGCGGCGAAAACCCGCACAACGGTTGCGAAAAAGCCTGCGGCCAAGACAACAAAGGCCAAGGCGTCTACAAAAAAGACCGCAGCGGGTGTTCAAGGCAAAGCCTCGCACAAGGCTGCATCGAAACCGTTAAAGCGGGAGCCGGCCGCGACTGTGACCAGGTCGTCCGCTGTCACACTTGCCGAAGGCGCCGCGGCGCCTGGCTTCGACCTGCCGCGCGACGGCGGGGGCAGCGTTTCGCTGAAGGATTTCGCCGGCAAGAAGCTGGTGCTGTTCTTCTATCCCCGCGCCGACACCCCCGGCTGCACCAGGGAAGCTATCGACTTCACCCGGCTCAAGGGCGAGTTCACGGCTGCCGGTACCGAGGTGGTCGGCATATCCGCCGATACGGTTAAGGCGCAGGAGTCATTTCGAAACAAACACCAGCTGTCCATGCCGCTGGTCTCCGACGGCGCCCATCAGATGCTGGAGGCGTATGGCGCTTGGGGCGAAAAATCGATGTATGGCAGGACCTTCATGGGAATTATTCGCACCACGGTTCTGGTCGATTCCGGTGGAAAAGTCGCCCGCATCTGGCGCCACGTGAAGGTCGACGGCCATGCCGAAGCGGTATTGGAGGCCGCCCGTTCGCTCTGACCGGAGGGGTTCCGTTTCCTGAAAATTAACCATGGCGGGCTCAAATCGGCCCCGCAAATTAGCCGTACGGAGCTTGGTCCGACCGGCCGCGGGAGTACCGATGTCGAGCCGGTCCGGTCATCACCAGAAACACCATCATCCCCAGGACCATGGCCGGGCACCGGCGCGCCGTCCGTCCGCCCATCACGCCGCACCGGCGGCTACGGTTGCGGCCTCCGGCGAGGGTTATACGCTGGTCCATGCCGGCAAGCAGGTCCGGTTCGGGCCGGTCGTGTTCTGGATCGCGGTCGGCACCGTGGTTCTGCTCGGCATGTGGTCGGCGGCGACCGCGACCTATTTTGCGTTCCGCGACGACGTCCTGACCCGGCTGATCGCGCGCCAGGCCGAGATGCAATACGCCTATGAGGATCGCATCTCCGAACTGCGCGCCAAGGTCGACCGCACCACCAGCCGCCAACTGCTCGACCAGGAGCAGTTCGACCAGAAGCTCGACCAGATCATGAAGCGGCAGTCGACGCTGGAATCGCGCGCCACCGCACTCGGCGCGATGCCCGATGCCACCTCAACCGGATCGATCAAGCCGCAGGGCCGCGCCGAGGCGGCGCCGTACTCCGGCACGCCAAAGCCCTCCCCGATCAGCGACACCGTGATCTTCGTGGCGCCGCCGGACCGCGAGGCGCGGCTGGAATCGCGCGCACCGCTGATCGCCAAGGCGCAGCCGAACCAGTTCGCCAAGGCCCAGGGCGTCGACAATGTCCTGGTCCGTCTGCAGACCTCGCTCGATCAGGTCGAGCGCCGCCAGGTCGCCGCGCTGTCCTCGGTCGAGGACGGCATCGAATCGCGGGTGCGCCGGATGCGCGGCGTGATCAGCGATCTCGGCCTCAACATGTCGCAACTAGAAGCAGCTGTGCCGCGCTCCGGCATGGGCGGTCCCTATGTGCCGGTGAAGCTCGCACCCGACGCCGGCGCGTTCGAGCGCCAGCTCTATCGCATCAACATCAATCGCGCGCAGATGCAGCGTTTGAACCAGACGCTGGCGCTGGTGCCCTACCGCAAGCCCGTCGTCGGCGAGGTCGAGTTCACCAGCGGCTTCGGCGTTCGCAGCGATCCCTTCCTCGGCCGGCCGGCGATGCACACCGGCCTCGACTTCCGCGCCGCGCAGGGCGATCCGGTGCGCGTCACCGCCAACGGCAAGGTGGTGTCGGCGGGCTGGGCCGGCGGCTATGGCCGCATGGTCGAGGTCGATCACGGCAACGGCCTCTCGACCCGCTACGGCCATCTCTCGGAAATCGGCGTCAAGGTCGGCGAATACGTCAAGATCGGCCAGGTGATCGGCGCCGTCGGGTCGACCGGTCGTTCCACCGGTCCGCATCTGCACTATGAGACCCGCATCGACGGCGAAGCGGTCGATCCGCAGAAATTCCTCCGCGCCGGCGTCCGCCTCAGCGCAGGTTAAGCCTCACCTCACAACGATCGATCTGAACGTCGGCGCAAGCGGTCTCGCTTGCGCCGATCTCGTTTGTGGCTCAGCGACGACCGCCACCGCCGCCCATGCTCCACCCGGCCCGCCGCCACCGAATCCGCCGCCGGGACCGAACGGTCCGCCGGACGAGCCGAAGCCGCCCGGACCGGGGCCGGTTGTTCCTCCACTCAGAGAATCGGGCGCAGGGCCGCTACTACCTGACGAGCCGCCGCCTGGCACGCGGGACGGTCCCCCGCTAGGGCCGCCACTCGGACTGCCACTCGGGCCGCCGCCACCAGGCGCACCGCGCCCGCCTGGGGCTGCTCATGCCGCACCGCCTTCGTCGGAATCGTCATCGACCGGACCGTCGGGGCCCTCGCGATAGATGTAGATGCCGAAATTCCAGCGGTAATCGCCGCCCTTGTCCTTGGCCAAGGCGCGGTTGGCCTCGCGGTTGGCGACCTTCAGCGCCTCCATCGCGAGCTCGCACGAGCGGCCTTCGAGCCGCTTGGCAAGCTTGGCCGACAGTCCATCGTAATGCACCGCGCGTTCGAGGAAGCGCGGTGTCGCCGACGACACATTCATCTCGGCGGCCGCGACATGGTCGTGCAAATTGCGGCCGAGATAGTGCCATTTGCGGTCGTCGTCGCCATGCGGGACGAAGGCCTGCTCGACCAGCATGATCTCGTCGCGGTCATTGATGGTGACGAGCTTGCGGTCGACCCATTCGTCCAGCACCGCGCGCGGCCGCACGTCCTTGGTGATCGATTCGACCAACGTCTCGAACGACGGTGCGCCGCCGTCGGCGGTGCGCGGCAACGGCAGCGGATCCCCCTTCGCGTCGGTGAACTCGGGGGCGGCCAGCCAGCGCGCGATGATCGCGCTGGTGCGCGACAGCGTCGCCGGCACCGCATTGACCGGCGCGCCCGCGCCGCGCAGCCGCGCCACCTCCTTGCGGTGGATGCCGGTCAGGAGGCTGACGCGGCTGTCGGTCTGCTCCTTGCCCTCGAGTGCGAACTCGTGCTCGGCGACGTTGACATAGAGCTCGCGCAGCAATTGGGTCAGCGCCGGAAACGTCATCCCGCTGCGGATGCAAAGCCGCACCAGCGGACGCAGCATCCGCGCCAGTGGCGCGTGCAGCTTCGCGGCGGTGATCGGCGCGGACGATCCCGACTTCGACTTCGGGGCCTTGGCATTCATGTCTAACTTTTAGCCGTCCACTGCGTGGGACACAATCCCACTCCGCCTGACGTGTGACATTTTCCCACTTTTGGGAAACAAGGTCACCTCCGACGCGCCTGCGGGCGCGGGTTCACAGGGCCCTGGCACTGCCGCCATCGATACGGACCGCTGCACTTGTCCCGCCGCGCCACGCGGCTGCTGTTCGCCGCCGCTGCGCTGACGAGCCTGCTGGTCTGGACCACGTCGCCTTATCTGCGGCAACGTATTGCCGATATCGGCATCGAGTATCGCGCGCAGGATACCTCAGGCATCGCCTCCACCGCGCAGCGCCTGACCTATTGGCGGAAGTCGGTGAAGTTCATCACTGCCGGTTCGATCAGGCACATGTTCACGCTGGATGCGACCGGACAGACCGGCCTGCAGGCCGAGGTGATCAACAATCCGTACAACCAGACCTTCAATGTCGCGATCCAGTGGGGGCTGATCGGCATCCTGCTGCTCTACGCGATGTGGACCAGCCACATCAGGCTGTTCGCCGGCCGCGATCTCGTGAGCTGGATCGGGCTCGCCGAGGTCGTGCAGAACATCACGAGTTCGCTACTCAATTCGCACCTGTCCGATTTTCACGAAGGCTGGATGTACGTGATCGGCGTCGGCGTTGCCGGCGGCATGGCGCTCTGCGCCCGCCGGCCGGAAAATACGGATGTGTGACTCACAGATCGCGCCACACGTTCAGTGTCGTCCCGGCGAAAGCCGGGACCCATTACCCCAAGCTCTTGTTATTGCGCGTCGCTGAAACGACGAGTCCCTTCAACAACGTCCGCCGCGGAGTATGGATCCCGGCCTTCGCCGGGACGACGGTGGTGTTTGCGGCGCTGGCAACGCCTTTCTAACAACCGGCCGCCTACCGCGTCGCCTCGTGCCCGACCTCGCCCGTGATGACGTCGCCGAACAGCTCCCACGCCTCGCCGTTGAACCGCATCAACTGCATCTGCTCGATCGGGAAGTAGTCGTCCGGCGAGGTGTTGACCATGACGCCCGGCAGCATCAGGTCGGAATGGAAGTTCTTCAAATTGGCGGCCTGCTTCATCACGTTCTCGCGCGTCAGATTGTCACCGCATTGCTTCAGCACCTGCACCATGGCCTCGGCCTGCACATAGCCATAGAGGTTGTTGGCGTTGCCCTTGTCGCCGTCCGGATAATACTTGTCCATGAAGCCGCGCCAGCTCGTGACCGCGGGATCCTTGTCCCAGGTCGGATCGGTCGGGTCCTTCAGATAGGCCGTCGAGATGATGCCCTTGGAATATTCGAGCCCGGCCGGCTTCAGCACCGAGGCGACCGAGGTCGCGGTGTTGGCAAGGAAGAATTTCGGCTTCCAGCCGAGCTCGCCGACCTTCCGGATCGCCTGCGCCGACCCCTTCGGCGCCGCCCAGGAGAAGAAGATATCCGCGCCGGAATCGTGCAGCGCGACGATCTGCGAATCGATCGAGGGATCGGAGACCTCGTAGGACTTGTCGGCGATGATCATGCTGACCTTGTCGCCGAGCCCGTCCTTCAGGCCCTTGAACTGATCCTTGCCGGCATCGTCATTCTGCCAGAACACCGCGATCTTGCTGTCCGGAAACTTGTCGCGAATGTATTTCGCGTAGATGCGTCCCTCGCTCTGGTAGTTGGGCTGAAAGCCCATCGTCCAGGGGAAGTTCTTGGGGTCGCCGAATTTGGTGCCGCCGGATGCGACGAACAATTGCGGCACCTTCTTGGCATTCATGTATTTCATGATTGCCGAATTCGACGGCGTGCCGAGCGCCTGGAAGATCAGCAGCACCTCGTCGCTCTCGACCAGCTTGCGCGCCTGTTCGATTGCCTTCGGCGGCGAATAGGCATCGTCGTAGCTGATGAAATTGATCTTGCGGCCATTGATGCCGCCCTGCTCGTTGATCATCTTGAAGAACGCGGCCTCGGTCTTGCCGATCACACCGTAGGACGACGCCGGGCCGCTATACGGCATGATGTTGCCGATCTTGATTTCGGTATCGGTCGCGCCGGGATCGTATTTCTTCTGGGCGCGGGCCGAGGTTGCAAGCAGTGCCACACTTGCGAACGCCACGATTGCGCCAATATATCCAGAACGAGCCGGCATCGTTTTCTCCCGATTTTTGTCGTGGTTTTGACGGCAAGTCTCGCAAGAGACGCATGGGCTGGCAAGCGCCTGGTATTTCCGTTGGGCGAAACGGCATTGTTGCCTGGCGCTATTTATGATTGAAGGTCGATCTGGGGATCACGAGTCGAGGCGTTCTGATTGCGTAAACCGGACATTCGTACCGGTCCGCGGCATCCGCGTATTGCGGCTGCGGGCTATGAAATCACGCGCCGCCTCAGCGAACGTGCGCTGGCCAGTCGTGGCCTGCACAAGGTCAATGGCGAGTTCGCGCAAGCCACGATCGCCTCGATCCGCGACAGGCTGCAGCGCGGCGAGACCGTCTATATCGCGGGCCTCGCCTGCCCCGGCACGCACAACACCGGCGTCGCGCTGGTCGAGGTCACCCAGAAGGACGGCCCGCGCCTGATCGTCAACAACGAGGAAGAGCGCTTTTCCGGAAACAAACATACCAACGAGTTTCCGCAATACGCGCTCGAGGACATGCGCAAGGTGTTGCAGCGAATGGGCCGCGACGTCGGCGACATCGCGGCCTTCGTCACGACATGGGACTATCCGGCACTGCTGGCGATGCTGATCCGCACCTCGCTCGAGGAAGCGCCGGCCAGCATCAAATTGCTGCGCGCGCCGATCGCGCCCGCGATCAACCTGCGACAGATGGACCAGGTGCGGCGCATCTCGCGCAGGCTCGGCAAGATGTACGGGCTCGGCGAGCAGCTGCCGCTGATCTGCATGCCGCATCACGACAATCACGCCTGGTACTCGTTCACCGCCTCGCCGTTCGCCGATCTTCGCGAGCGTATCGCAATCGCGGTGCTCGACGGCACCGGCGATGTCGGCTCGATCTCGCTCTATGTCGCCGACAACGGCGAGATGAAGCAGCTCTATTGCAACGAGAGCCTGTTCGATTCGCTCGGCGCCTTCTACACCGTGATCTCGTCGAGCCAGGGCGGCTGGACCTGGCTCTCCAGCGAAGGCCGCTACATGGGCGCCGCCGCCTGGGGCGACATGAACCGCGCCACCAATCCGTATTATCAGCGGTTGAAGGCGGTGTTGCATCTCGGCCCCGATGGCAGCGTGCAGCTCAATCGCGCGATGGCCAATTGGTACGCCGATCCCGCCGACAATCCGTACAAGCAGCCGCTGATCGACATCCTCGGCCCACCGCTGCGGCCCGACCAGCTCTGGAATCCCGACGCCGTGCTGCGCGTCGAGGACATCAATCACCGCCCCGACACCAAGGACCGCGTCGACAAGGCCGCCGCGACGCAACTGGTGTTCGAGGACGCCATGATCCATGTCATCGATCATTTGCTTCGCGTCACCGGCACCGACCGCCTGGTGCTGACCGGCGGCGTGGCGCTGAACGCGCTCGGCAACATGCGGCTGCTCGAGCATTTTGACGAGGCGTGGTTCGAACGCGCGCAGCAGCGCAAGACGCGGCTGCATATGTGGGTGCCGCCGGTGCCCGGCGATCCCGGCGTGCCGATCGGTGCGGCCTGGCTGTTCGCCCATATGGCGGGCGCGCCGCGCGGCGCGCCGCTGTCGCACGCATTCTATTGCGGCCTGCCGCCCTCGAACGCCGACATCACCGCGGCGCTTAGCGTCGACGACATCGCCTCGACTCCGATCGGCAATGTGGCGACATCAGAGGGGCGCGATGCGGTTGCCGATCTGATGGCCAGCATGGTGGCGCAAGGCGGCGTGATCGCGATCTACCAGGGCGCGGCCGAGACCGGCCCGCGCGCGCTCGGCCATCGCTCGATCCTCGCCAATCCCTGCGACCCCGCGGTCCGCGAACGGCTCAACGAGCGCGTCAAGTATCGCGAGGCGATCCGGCCGCTGGCGCCGATGGCGACGCTTGAGGCGGCGCGCGACTATTTCGAGCTGGAAGACGGCGCATCCGACGGCGACTACAACACCTACAACTACATGGTGCTCACGGCGCATTCGAAGCCGGAAGCGCGCGCCAGGATTCCCGCCGTGGTGCACGCCGACGGCACCGGCCGCATCCAGATCGTGCGCGAGGCCGATGATCCCCTCACCTACGCCTATCTGAAGGCGCTCGGCCGCCATATCGGCGTCGAGATGTCGGTCAACACCTCGTTCAACGTCGCAGGCCCGATCGCGCAGACGCCGGTGCAGGCGATGGACACGCTGCGCCGCTCCAAGGGGCTCGATGCCGTGGTACTGGTCGCCGATGACGGCACCGCCTATGCCGCCTGGCACGGCGGCGAGCGTGACAGCGGACGGTTCAGCGGATGGTATGCGGCGTGGAATCAGGCGCGCGGCTGAACCAGCTCAGCACGCGCCCGTCGATCAGCAGCAGCGCGCTTGATATCACCAGCGCGCCGATGATCTCGCGCAGCGCGATCGGCTCGCCGAGGACGAGGTAGCCGAGCAGCATTGCGGTGACCGGAATCAGCAGCGTCACCAGCATCACATTGGTCGCGCCGGAGCGCTGCAGGATCTGAAAGAACACGATGTAGGCCAGCGCCGTCGACAGCGCCGCGAGCCCGAGCACGGCGAGCCACGTGGTCGGATGCGGCATCGGCAGCAGCCAGGGCTTATCAGCCACGGCGGCGATCGGCGCCATCATCACGGCCGATGTCATCATCTGGAATGTCGCCGTGCCGAGCGGCGGCACACGCTGCGGCAGCCGCCGTCCGACCAGCGCCGCCAGGCCATAGCTGAAGGCGCCGGCGAGGCACAGCAGGATACCGATGCCCTGTCGGCTCTCGAAGCCGAGCGCATCACCGTGCAGGATCGCGACCCCGATCAACCCGACCACCACGCCCGCGACACGGCGCGCCTGCAACTTCTCCTCGCCGGCCGTCGCCATGATGATGACCGCGAACAGCGGCGTCGTCGCGTTGAGGATCGAAGCCAGCCCGCTCGGAATATAGGTCTGCCCGAACACGATCAGCGAGAACGGCAGCACGTTGTTGAAGAGCCCCATCGCGAAGAACGGTGCCCAGGCGGAGGCGCCGCTCGGCCACTCGATCTTCGCGGCGCGCAGCAGCGGCAGCAGGATGATCGTGCCGAGCACCACGCGCAGCAGCACCAGCGTTAGCGGCGGCAGTTCGCGCAGGATCACGCCATTGAAGAAGAACGAGCCGCCCCAGAGCACCGACAGCAGGCCAAGCAGGCCCCAGTCGCGGCGATCGATCCTGTTATCGGTGGAAGGCATATCGGGCTCTCGTCAGCGCTGCCACAGGTGACTAGTGCGGGCCTGCGAATATTCCCACCCGATTTCCGTGAATGGCTGCCCCGCCTATTTCGGCCGCGACACGATCTCGATCATCTGGCCTTCGTCGCCGTCCGGCGCGTGGGCCTTGGCCTTGTCATAGGCGGCCAGTGCGGCTCGGCTCACCGGCACGCCGGGCAGCAGCGTCTCAGCCAGCCGCACGGCATATTCCGCGTCCTTGTGGCGCAGCGCCGCGGTGAACGACGCGCCGGAGAAATTGCGGTCGATCATTCGCCTCGAGTGGCGGATCACCTGCGGGCTGGCGATCGCGCCGGTTCCCAGCGCCTCGGCCACCAGCTGCATGTCGAGACCGGCCTGCTCGGCGATCGCGACGCCCTCGGCGAGGCTCGCGATCTGCACCGCGCCGATCAAATTGTTGATCAGCTTGAACACGGTGCCGGTGCCGACCGCGCCGAAATGGCGGATCGTGCTGCCGATTGGCGTGAGGAACGGCCGCGCCTTGTCGAGGTCGGCGCTGTCAGCGCCAACCAGCAGCGTCAGCTTGCCGGCGGCGGCCGCTTCGGGAAGCCCGGTGACGGGACAATCGATATAGATCAGGCCGCGGCTGTGCAGCTCGCGCGCCATATCGAGCGTGTGCTGATACGACACCGTGGAGCACTCGATCGCGAGCGTGCCCGCCTTCATCGTGGCCGCAGCGCCATCCCTGGTCAGCCAGACGTCGCGCGACGCCGCATCGTCGGCGACCATGGTCACGACCGCATCGGCATCGATCGCGGCATCTTCCGGCGAGGTCGCCCAGTGCGCGCCGCGCGCGATCAGGCCCTCGGCCTTGGCCTTGCTCCGGTTCCACACCGCGACCGTGAAGCCGGCATCAAGGTAACGGCCGGCCATTCCGTGACCCATGCGTCCCAATCCGATGAAAGCGACGCGCGGCATGGGCTAATCCACATCCTCGACGGAGCCGGGCCCGGTGCCGAAGGCACGCTGCGCCAAGGTCGCCGCCATGAATTCATCGAGGTCGCCGTCGAGCACACCCGACGTGTCGGAGGTCTGCACGCCGGTGCGCAAATCCTTCACCATCTGGTAGGGCTGCAAGACATAGGAGCGGATCTGGTGACCCCAGCCGATATCGGTCTTGGCGGCCTGATCGGCGGCCGCCTGCTCCTCGCGCTTCTTCAGCTCGATCTCGTACAGCCGCGCGCGCAGCATGTCCCAGGCCTGCGCCCGGTTCTTGTGCTGGGAGCGGCCGGCCTGGCAGACCACCGCGATCCCTGTCGGAATGTGCGTCAGGCGCACCGCCGACTCGGTCTTGTTGACGTGCTGACCGCCGGCGCCGCCCGACCGCATCGTGTCGGTGCGGACGTCGGACTCCTTGATCTCGATCTTGATGCTGTCGTCGATCACGGGGAAAATCTGCACCGACGAAAACGAGGTGTGCCGCCGCGCATTGGAGTCGAACGGCGAGATGCGCACCAGGCGGTGCACGCCGGCCTCGGTCTTCAGCCAGCCATAGGCATTGTGGCCGGAGATCTGGATGGTGGCGGATTTGATACCGGCCTCTTCACCCTGGGACTCTTCGAGGAACTCGATCTTGAAGCCGTGCTTCTCCGCCCAGCGCGTGTACATGCGCAGCAGCATCTGCGCCCAGTCCTGGCTCTCGGTGCCGCCGGCGCCGGCGTGGACCTCGAGATAGGAATCGAACTTGTCGGCCTCACCCGACAGCAGCGCTTCCAGCTCGCGCCGGGCGACCTCCTTCTTGAGGTCCTTCAGCGCCTTCTCGGCCTCGGCAACCACGCCGGCATCGTTCTCGGCCTCGCCGAGCTCGATCATGCCGACCTGATCCTCGAGCTCGCGCTCGACCTTGCCGATACCCGAGAGCGCGTCCTCCAATGAGGTACGCTCCTGCATCAGCCGCTGGGCCTTCTGGGGATCGTTCCAAAGATTGGAATCTTCAGCGAGCTTGTTCAGCTCAGCGAGGCGTGCCGTCGACTGTTCGACGTCAAAGATGCCTCCTCAGCAGCCCGACTGACTGCTTGATCTCTTCAACAAGGCGTTCGATTTCCGCGCGCATGGTCTTTCAGGTGTTGGCTAAAAAGGTTCCGGGGGATGTAGCGACCAGCGAGGCAAAGCGCAATCGGCTTGGCCACACTATCCCGGCGATTTGGACGTACAGGCGGCTAGAGCCATTTCCGTTCCGATTGGATATGAACCGGGCTCTAGGTTTTTGTGTTGACGCGTTTTCTTCACACCAACCGGCATCCACCTCGCATGAAAACGCTCTAGTAAAGCCCCCCGGTTCCCGGCCGCATGAAGAACCCGCCGTCAGGCTGGCCGCCGCTCTGCGACGGCTGGGGGCCCGGCGCGGGGCCGCGGCCGTCGGCATCGGCGACCCCGATCACCGAGTAATTCTCCGGCGGGGCGGTGCCCGGCTTGAAGGCTTCGAGGATGGTGTTGCCGCCGTCGCCGGGGCCGGCACGCATGCCGGTCTTGGCGTCGACGCGGATCAGCTTGATCCCGGCCGGGACCTTGAACGGCGTCGGCGGCTTGTCGGCGAGCGCAAGCTTGAGGAAGTCGCGGGCGATCGGCGCGGCAACGTGACCACCGGTGGCGGTGCGGCCGAGATTGCGCGGCTTGTCGTAGCCCATGTAGACGCCGACCGCGAGATCCGGCGAGAAGCCAACGAACCAGACGTCCTTCTCGTCGTTGGTGGTGCCGGTCTTGCCGGCGATCGGCTTGCCGACCTCCTTGACCACGGTCGCGGTGCCGCGCTGGACCACACCCTCCATCATCTCTGTGATTTGGTAGGCCGTCATCGGATCGAGCACCTGCTCGCGGCGGTCGACCAGCTGCGGCTCCGGCTGGCTCTTCCAGCCCCCGGGCGCGTCGCAGCCGCGGCATTCGCGGGTATCGTGCTTGAAGATGGTGTGGCCGTAGCGGTCCTGGATGCGATCGATCAATGTCGGCTTCACGCGGCGGCCGCCATTGGCGAACATCGAATAGGCCGTGACCATGCGCATCACGGTGGTTTCGCCGGCCCCCAGCGCATACGACAGATAGTTCGGCAATTCGTCATAGACGCCGAAGCGTTTTGCATACTCGCCAACCAGCGGCATGCCGATGTCCTGCGCGAGGCGCACCGTCACGGTGTTGAGCGAGCGCTGCAACGCGTTGCGCAGCGTGGTCGGACCATAATATTTGCCGGTCGAATAGTTCTCCGGACGCCACACGCCGGCGCCCTGCCCCTGATCGATCTCGATCGGCGCGTCGATCACCGTGGTCGACGGCGTATAGCCATTGTCCAGCGCCGACGAATACACGATCGGCTTGAACGACGAGCCGGGCTGCCGGTAGGCCTGCGTCGCGCGGTTGAACTGGCTCTGGTCGAACGAGAAGCCGCCGACCATCGCGAGCACGCGGCCGGTCCACGGATCCATCGCCACCATGGCGCCGGAGACCTCGGGCAATTGCCGCAGGCGATACTGGCCTTCGACCGCCGCGCCCTCCTTGGTCACCAGCGGGTCGGCATAGATCACGTCGCCCGGCTGCAACACCTGCGACACCGCGGTCGGCGCCTTGCCCTTGGTCTTGGCCCAGCGCACGCCATCCATCGTGATGATGCCGGTCTGCCGTTCCTTGCTGACTGCGCCGCCGAGTTCGCGGCCCGGCTGGAAGCCGATCCGCGCCGACTGATCGCTGGTCTCAAGCACGACCGCCATCCGCCACGGCGAGATGTCGGAGAGCGATTTGACGTCGGCGAGCTTGACGCCCCAGTCGCCGGAAATGTCGAGCTTGTGCAGCGCGCCGCGCCAGCCCTGCGCCTCATCGTAATTGACGAGACCTGCGACCATGGTCTTGCGCGCCATCACCTGGATCTTGGGATCCAGCGTGGTGCGGACCGACAGGCCCCCCTCATAAAGCTTCTTTTCGCCGTAGCGCTCGAAGATGTCGCGGCGGACTTCCTCGGCGAAATATTCGCCGGCGAAGATGTGCGCGCCGTTCGAGCGGCTGGTGACGTTGAGCGGGTCCTTGCGCGCCTTGTCGGCGTCGGCCTGCTTGATCCAACCGTTCTCCAGCAGACGGTCGATCACGTAGTTGCGGCGCTCGATGGCGCGGTCACGGTTGCGGACCGGATGCAGCGCGGCCGGCGCCTTCGGCAGCGAGGCGAGATAGGACGCTTCCGCGATCGTCAGCTCGTTGACCGATTTGTCGAAGTAGACCAGCGACGCCGCCGCGATGCCGTAGGCGCCGAGCCCAAGATAGATCTCGTTGAGATAGAGCTCGAGGATGCGGTCCTTGGAATAGGCGCGCTCGATGCGCATCGCCAGCAAGGCTTCCTTGATCTTGCGCGCGAACGAGACCTCGTTGGTCAGCAGGAAGTTCTTGGCGACTTGCTGGGTGATGGTCGAGGCGCCCTGCGGGCGGCGGTTGGAGCCGTAGTTCTGCGCGTAGAGGATCGCAGCGCGCGCCATGCCCTGGTAGTCGATGCCGCCATGCTCGTAGAAGTTCTTGTCTTCAGCGGCGAGGAACGCGTTGATCACGAGCTTCGGCACCGCCTGGATCGGCAGATAGAGCCGGCGCTCCTTGGAATATTCACCGAGCAGCGCGCCGTCGGCGGCGTGCACGCGGGTCATCACCGGAGGCTCGTAGTCCTGGAGCTGCGAGTAGTCGGGCAGATCCTTGGAGAAATGCCAGATGGCGCCAGCGACAGCGGCGACACCGACCAGGAACACGACGGTTCCAGCGGCGAACAGGAAACCCAAAAACCGCACGAGCAGGCGCATTATCGACGTTCCGTTCCTACCCTCCGGCGCTCAGTCGTCCGAAGCGCCTGTCCAAAAGTGCGAAGCCTCACACAACGAAGGCTCACAACAAGGCCTGGCCCAGCGAGCTGCCTTGCGTACGCGAATAAGCAAGAGCCGCCGGACAATATGGTCGATTCTGCGGACCTGCGGTCCATTGTCTATACCGTCGCCGCTGTGGCCAAACTAGGGCTTCCGCGCAACGGCCCGGGCTTTTCAGACGGCCGATTTCACTTTGCCGGCCCGGCGGTTGCCAACCGTTTGGCGAAGAACGTGTCGATCGCCTGGACCATCGATCCGACGGCCTTATTCCGCCAGTTCTCGGACACCAGATGCTCAAGGTCGCCCTTGTTGGAGACGTAGCCGATCTCGACCAGCACCGACGGCACATCGGGCGCCTTCAGCACCCGGAAGCCGGCCGATTTGAGCGGATGCTTGTGCATCCGCACCGTGGTCTTCATCTCGTCCATCAGCAGACGGGCGAAGCGGTTGGAGAAGGTCTTGGTTTCGCGCTGCGCGAGGTCGATCAGGATGTCGGCGACCTCGGTCGGCTCGTCGGTCAGGTTCACGCCGGCGATGGCGTCGGCCTTGTTCTCCGCTTCCGCCAGCCGTTCGGCCTCGGCGTCGGAGGCCTTGTCCGACACCGTGTAGATCGTGGCGCCCTGGGCGTCGCCCTCGCGGCGCGGCAAGGCATCGGCGTGGATCGAGACAAACAGCGCCGCGGATTGCGAGCGCGCGATCTTCACCCGGTCGTTGAGCGGAATGAATGTGTCGTCGGACCGGGTCATGACCACGCGATACTTGCCCGACTTCTCGATCCGGTCGCGCAGCGCAAGGCCAAAGCCCAGCACCAGGTTCTTCTCGGTCTGATCGCCGGACTGGGTGCCGTTGTCGATGCCGCCGTGGCCGGGATCGATCACGATCAGCGGGCGCGCGTCGGTGGTCGCAACCGGCGGCAACGCTGCCGTGGTGACGGCCGGAATGGTCGCTGTGGTGGATTCGGAAATCGCCGGCTTCAATTCCGGCCGGCTCTCCGGCGCGAGCGACTGCACGAAGCTGGTGCGATCGACCTGCTCGAAATCCAGCACCAGCCGCGGCGGCTGGCCGTTGGCGGCATCGAGCACATAGGAATTGGCGATCTTCACCGGGCCCGTCATGTCGAACACGATCCGCGAGCCACCGGGCATCACGAGGCCATAGCGGAACGCCTTCACCAATCCCCGCGCCGCCGAGCCGGTGCCGGCGGCGAGTTGGAAATTGACCTGCGGGATATCGACTACGACACGGTAAGGGTCGGCCAATGGGAAGGCGCGAAACTCGATCTTACGGTCGAGATCAAGGATGAATCGGGTCTGCTTGTCGTCGCCGGCGAGCCTGGCGCCTGACGCGACCGGGAAATTCGGAGCACTGGCCGCCGGGGCGGCGGCGCCCGGGGCACCGGCAGTTGGGGCGCCTGTGGCCGGCGCAGACTGACCGGCCTGAGGTCCTTCGGCCGCGCTCGGGGCGCTGGCCACGGCAAACACCGATGCTGCAGCGCACAACAGCCCGCATCCCAGAAAAACAAGGTGTTTTGCGCGGTTCTCCACCCGATTCGGAGCCTCCCAGCTGCTTCTTACCGCATTAGAACCACACGGTTAATCGCACCCTAATGACGCCTGGGCGAAAAGAACCGAGTGTTGCGGCGGCGTGACGCTTCCCTTGCACGCGGCGGGCAATCCACGTATGTACGGAGTGCTGACGGCTAGTACTCCCGGTTGTGTCGCGTTCAGCCTCTCGGTGCAGCGGTGGAACCTTCCAAGTCGAAGATCCCGCCGTGTTTTTCCGGTCCCTCCCCAGCCAGCGCCGCGCGCGGCTGACATGGAGTGGCGGATTCAAGCCCGAGCGGCGTCCGGTCCCAGACACACTCCCTCGCCAGAGGGACGGTTTGAGACACGGCGTAACCGATTATCCGGTCCCTTGGGGCCTCGATATGCGATGGCCGGCAGGCGCTTCGGCGCCGGACGGGGCTTTCAGCAAAAGATACGGCGGTCAATTTCGCCGCCAACATGTTTAGACGGGCCGACGCTTAATGCGCCAGACTGCATTGCCGACCAGGATCCCCCGAATGATCGCGCTGACGCGAGGTGAAAGCTTCGCCCGTCGCATCATCCCGGTGAGTTCCCGTCCGGCGCTGCGCCGCGAGACGCGTTTTGGCCTTCCCCTCACCCCCGAATCAGGTGGACCGTCGCGTCACCGGGCGGCGCAGTTTGCGCGCGCCATGATCCGCGCCCGCCGCCGTCAAGAGCTCCAAAATGCCCAACAAGATGTTGATCGATGCCACCCACCCGGAAGAGACCCGGGTCGTCGTGGTCCGTGGCAATCGCGTCGAAGAGTTTGATTTCGAGACCGCCCAGCGCAAACAACTGCGCGGCAACATTTACCTCGCCAAGGTCACGCGCGTAGAGCCGTCGCTGCAGGCTGCCTTCATCGAGTATGGCGGCAACCGTCACGGCTTCCTGGCCTTCAGCGAAATCCATCCCGACTACTACCAGATCCCGGTCGCCGACCGTCAGGCGCTGATCGAAGCCGACGAGCGCGCCCATCGCGAGGCCGAGGAAGAGCATGAGAACCGCGGCCATCGTCGCCGGTCGCGCCATCGCAATGCCCGCCGCCGCGGCCATGGTGACCGTGTCCAGAGCGAGGTGATCGAAGGCGCCGGCGACGCGCAGGCGCAGCCAGCGATCGAGGCCCACGAGCACTCGGTCGACGCCGAGCATCACGAGCACGGCGTGGTCGCCCACGAAAGTCACGGGCATGAAGCGCATGAGCATGCGCATCATGAGGACCATGAGCATCACCACGATCATGAGCATGAGCACCACCATGATCATGGTCACGACGATCATGGCCACGATGAACACGAGCATGACCACCACGACCATGATCATGCACACGATCACGACCACGCTCCCGTGGTGAGCGAGGCGCCGGCCGCCGACGCCCCGTCCGACCCCGTCGTCGCGGTGGTCGAAGCCTCCATCGCGTCAGCCGCGCCGGAGACCTTCGAGCCCGCCGAGGTCAATCATGAGCCCGAGCGGGTCCATGAGGAGCAGGTCGAGGAAAACGCCGCGCATGCCGACGACGCACCGTATGTGGCCGGCGACGAAGTCCACGCCGTGGCCGATGAGCATGCGGTCGCCGAATACGCCCCGTTCGCGGAAGTGACCGCGCCCGAGGCCGTACCTGGCGATGACGCCGGCGAAGATGACGACGAGGACGACGGCGAAGAAGGCGAGGAAGAAGATGTCGTCGAGTCCGTCGGCGGCGACGATGTGCTCGAGGAGGTTCCGGAGCGCCCGTTCCGTCCCCGCCGCCAGTACAAGATCCAGGAAGTGATCAAGCGCCGGCAGGTGATGCTGGTGCAGGTCGTCAAGGAAGAGCGCGGCAACAAGGGCGCGGCTCTCACCACCTATCTGTCGCTCGCCGGCCGCTACGCCGTGCTGATGCCCAACACCGCGCGTGGCGGCGGCATCAGCCGCAAGATCACCTCGGCCCAGGACCGCTCGCGGCTGAAGGAAGTGGTGCAGGATCTCGACGTGCCCGAGGGCATGGGGATCATCCTGCGCACCGCCGGCGCCTCGCGCAGCAAGCCGGAGATCAAGCGCGACTTCGAGTACCTGATCCGGATGTGGGAGACGGTGCGCGACCTGACGCTGAAGTCGCAGGCGCCGACCCTGGTCTACGAGGAAGGCTCGCTGATCAAGCGCTCGCTGCGCGACCTCTACAACAAGGAGATCGACGAGATCCAGGTGGCGGGCGAAGCCGGCTACCGCGAAGCGCGCGACTTCATGAAGATGCTGATGCCGGCCAATGTGCGCGCGGTGAAGCAGTATCGCGACGGCCAGCCGCTGTTCTCGCGCATGGGCGTCGAGAGCCAGCTCGACGCGATGTTCTCGCCGACCGTGCAGCTGCGCTCCGGCGGCTACATCGTGATCAACCAGACCGAGGCGCTGGTCTCGATCGACGTCAACTCCGGCCGCGCCACGCGCGAGCACCATATCGAGGACACCGCGCTCAAGACCAATCTGGAAGCCGCGGAAGAGGTTGCGCGTCAATTGCGCTTGCGTGACCTCGCGGGCCTGATCGTCATCGACTTCATCGACATGGACGAGAAGCGCAACAACCGCGCGGTCGAGCGCAAGCTGTCCGACTGCCTGCGCCAGGACCGTGCGCGGATCCAGGTCGGCCGCATCTCGCATTTCGGCCTCCTGGAAATGTCGCGCCAGCGCATCCGCGCCAGCATGCTGGAGAACTCGACCGAGCCCTGCCCGCAATGCGGCGGAAGCGGCCACGTCCGTTCGGTCTCGTCGGTGGCGCTGCAGCTGCTGCGCGGCATCGAGGAAATCCTCATGAAGGGCGCCACCCACAATCTGGTGGTCCGCACCCGCACCGACGTCGCGCTCTACGTGCTCAACCACAAGCGCGGCCATCTGCGCGACCTCGAGGAATCCTTCCGTGTCTCGCTGTCGGTCGTCGCCGACGCCACGGTGCACGGCCAGCAATCCTACGTCATCGATCGCGGCGAGCAGGTGCATACGCTCGAAGCCGCCAAGGCGCTGCTTGCCGCGCAGGCGGCCGCCGCGCCGTCGCAGGCCGAAGAGGTCGATGACGAGGAAGAACTGTTCGAATACGAGGCCGAGGTCGAGACCGACGAGACCGAAGGCCTCGCCGACGACCGGGCGGCCGGCGAGGAATCAGGCTCCGCCGAGGGTGAAGGCGACGGCCAG
>NZ_LGHK01000154.1 GCF_001908235.1 Bradyrhizobium sp. NAS96.2 | reverse complement strand
TGCTCTCCCTGAAAGGCATCGTCCGATCCTCCCTCGAATCAGACGAAGCTTTGCCTGTCAGGAATCAACCCGGTCTAAAACGTCAGGACTCAGCCCGGTTCGTACCCCGCGAGTCGTGTTGTGGAAAGAGCCCCCACCCGCCGCGCTGCGCGCGTCGGCCTCCCCCGCAAGCGGGAGAGGCTAGGCAAGCTCGCGGCTAGGTTCGCCCTGACGGAAAGACACTTTCAATGCATCCGCCCATGCGCGCGCAAGAAGGTCTCGCCGGTTTCCGTCACCATCACCCGCATGCCCTCGACCGAGGGACGGCGCGCGACATAGCCGCGATCAACCGCGTCCTCCCAGATCGTCAGCCGCGGGCATGAGGTGCGCCAGACCTCGAGCACCTCGGCATAGCGCCGCGGCTCGCGGGCGACCCATTCCACAAGATCGAGCACCAGGGCGTCTGTGGTCTCAGTCATTGGGTCCTCGCCGGGTCAGCAGGGATTGTCTGCATATTTCTGCGCCGCTTGGCCTCGTCCCGCAAACTGAGTTATCTTGCCCTTGCATCAGCTTTCCTGAGGGTTCATGCGGCGGCTGCTCTTTCTCAACGGCATCAAGGCATTCGAGGCCGCGGCGCGGACCGGCAGCTTCGCGGCCGCAGGCGGCGAGCTCAACGTCTCGGCCGCCGCGATCAGCCGCATGGTGCACCTTTTGGAAGAGCGGCTCGGCGTCGCGCTGTTCGAGCGCAAGGCGAACCGCCTTGTCACCACACCGGCCGGCCGCGCCTATCAGGGTGGGCTGACGCCGATCTTCGACGCGCTGGCGAGCCTCACCGCGCAGGTCACGGCGTCGGCGAGTTCGCGCGTGCTGACCGTCGGCGTCGGCCCGACGTTCGCGATGAAATGGATGATTCCGCACCTCGCCGAGTTCCGCAAAGCCGAGCCCGACATCGAGGTGCGGATCACGACCGGCGGCATGGCGGTGCCGTTCGCCGACGACTGGAGCTGCGGCATCCAGCTCGGCGATGGCCAATGGCCAGGCCTCGTCGCCGAGCCGCTGTTCGCCGCCGACCTGATGCCGGTGTGCACGGCGCGGCTCGCCAACGGCTTGAAGCGCCCCGCCGACCTCAAGGGACCGAGCCTGATCCGCGTCGCGCATTCGCCGGACGACTGGCCGTCCTGGCTGAAGGCCGCCGGCGTGCCGCGCCTGACCGCGCGCGGGCCGGAATTCCAGTTCTACGGCCAGGCGCTGCAGGCCGCCAGCGACGGGCTCGGGATCGCGATGGGGATCCGGCCGTATATCGATGACGATCTCGCCGCCGGCCGGCTGGTGGCGCCGTTTGCGCTCAGCGTGCCGAAGGGCATGCGCTGGTATCTCGTCTATCGCGGCTTCCATGCCGAGCAGCGCGATTTCGCCGCGTTCCGGCGCTGGATCATCCGCGCCGCGGCAGAACCGGCCGCGCGCCGCAAGGGAGCGCGCAATGCCTGACGAGACCGTCGATACGCTGGTGATCGGCGGCGGCCAGGCGGGGCTCACCATGAGCCACCGGCTGAAGCAGCGCGGCATCGGCCATCTGGTGCTGGAGCGGCGGCGGATCGCCGAGCGCTGGCGCAGCGAACGCTGGGACGGATTGATGTTCCAGTTTCCGAACTGGTCGGTGCGGCTGCCGGAGTTCGCGTTTCCACACAGCGATCCGGACGGCTTCTCGGACACCGCTGCCATCATCACCTTCATCGAGGCCTACGCCGCCTTCGTCGCGCCGCCGATCCGCTGCGGCGTCGAGGTCACCAAACTGCGCCGCGACGCCGGCGGCTTCCTTGCCGAATGCGCCGACGGCAGCATCGCCGCCCGCAACGTCGTGATTGCCACCGGCCCTTATCAGCGGCCGCTGCGGCCCGACGTGCTGCGCGAGCATCCCGGCCTGTTTCAGGTTCATGCCAGCGGCTACAAGAATCCCGCGCAATTGCCTGACGGCGCGGTGCTGGTGATCGGCGCCGGCGCCTCGGGCGCGCAGATCACCGAGGAGCTGATGCGCGCCGGCCGCCATGTCTTCCTGTCGGTCGGACGTCACAATCGCCTGCCGCGCCGCTATCGCGGCCGCGACCTGTTCTGGTGGCTGGCCGAGATGGGCGTCGACGAGACGCCGGTCGAGCAGCGCGGCCCAACGCGTCTGCTGCCGGTGATCTCGGGCGCCCATGGCGGCCACACCATCGATTTCCGCCGCTTCGCCGCTGGCGGCGTGACGCTGCTCGGCCGCGTGACGGCGGCGCGCGACGGCGTGCTCGCGATCGCCCCCGATCTCGCCACCAACATCGCCAATGGCGATGCCTACTACGCGACCTTCCTCGGGATCGTCGACGACTTCGTCGCGGCACGCGGCCTCGATCATCCACACGACCCCTTGGCGCGCGTCCGCCTGCCCGATCCGCCGTGCCTCACCGCGCCGCTCGCTACCATCGATCTCGGCGTCGAGCGGATCGGCAGCGTGATCTGGGCCACCGGCTATGGCCTTGATCTGGACTGGATCGAAATGCCGGTGCTGGACGCCAACGGCGCACCGCGGCACCGCCACGGCGTCTCCGAGGTGCCGGGCCTCTATTTCCTCGGCCTGCAATGGCTGTCGAAGATGAAATCCTCGTTCCTGTCCGGCGTCGGCGACGACGCGGCCGTGCTCGCCGATCATATCGCGGCCCGCAGCTAGGGCGCCTTCGTGCGGTTCGCCCCTAGAAACCGCGGCAAAACAAAAAGCTGGAACTGCTTTGCAGCGCGGAAATAAACCGCGCGACTTGTGATCTGGTTCACATAGGGCGCCGCGCGCCCGTGCTTCCCTTGAGAAGGGCATCCCGAGGTCGCCATGATCTACAGCGGTTTTGAGATCAAGTCGTTTGAAGTGGGGAAGGGGCAATGGCACGCCAGGATTCAACGGGTCGATCAAAGGCCGGTCGTCATCGATGGCATGCCGTTTCCGATGCTCGACATCGGCTTTGCGTGGTCCGATCCGGATGCGGCGATCGCCGACGCGAAGCAAACTATCGACCGGTTCCCACAGCGATATGGCATGACGATGCCGGCAACCGAAGCGTCGGCGTGACCGGCAACGTGGTACTCGCCGTGGTCCCGCAATGCGAGCCGGATCCGGTCTGGCCGGCGCAGGTCCGCACCAGCTGCCCGGAATGCGCCGCCCGGCTCTCGTTGCTGCGCGTGATTCCCGGCCGTGCCGCCGAATACTGGACCCTGCGCTGCGACGGCTGCGGCGGGATCCATCTCGACATCGTCGACCTGCCGCGCGCCTGACGTCTACTGGCTGTCGCCACGCACTCCTTGCAACCTCTCCCGCTTGCGGGGGAGGTCGGCGTGCATAGCACGCCGGGTGGGGGCTCTCGCCACGATATGACTCGCGGAGAGAGCCCCCACCCCGGCCCTCCCCCGCAAGCGGGAGAGGGAGCCGAGTTCCGGTGCGGGCGCTTCGCGACTGACCAAGTCAGCAGACTCTGCTGACACCCTGCTGTCAGCAGCATCGCCTGCGCCCAGATCAGGGCGGCATTTGCCCTTTTCTCGCTGCCGGACTCGTCCCATATTCCGGCCATGGCGAAGACACCGAACACTCCGAAAAAGCCCGGCAAAACCCCCAAATCCAAAGCGCCAAGTTCTAAGGCGTCGAGGCCCGAGGTCCAACCAATCGGTCCGGCGCTGGCTGAATTGCTCAATCCCGCGATCAACCGCGGCGATGCCGGCATGGGTTCGGGCACCGGCCTGCAGCCGCCGCCGGACAATTCCTGGGACCGCCGCGCCGGCGGCGAGGCCGCGGCGCATCGTGCGCGGGCGTCGACGCGCGAGACCAGCGAGGGCGTCGCCAAACGTGATGCGAAGCGCGATGCGTCCGGCCTCGAGGAAGCCCCGCAGGCCAACTACGGCACCTCGGCCACCATCCCGACGCTCGATCCGGAACTGGCGCGGCAGCTCGGCCTGCCCACCGCCGAGGACGATGACGAAGCCCTCGCCCGTCCGCCGCGCAGCAAGATGGAGGCACTCGGCGTCAAGGCCACCGCCGACGCGTTGGAAAACCTGATCCGCGACGGCCGCCCGGAGTTCCGCAAGGACGACGGCTCGATGCGGGTATGGACCCCGCACCGGCCGCCGCGCCCGGAGAAATCCGAAGGCGGCGTGCGGTTCGAGATCAAGTCGTCCTACGAGCCGAGGGGCGACCAGCCGACCGCGATCGCCGAGCTCGTCGAAGGCATCAACCGCAATGATCGCACCCAGGTGCTGCTCGGCGTCACCGGCTCGGGCAAGACCTACACCATGGCCAAGGTGATCGAGGCGACGCAGCGTCCGGCGCTGATCCTGGCGCCGAACAAGACGCTAGCCGCCCAGCTCTATGGCGAGTTCAAGAACTTCTTCCCCGACAACGCGGTCGAGTATTTCGTCTCGTATTACGACTACTACCAGCCGGAAGCCTACGTCCCGCGCACCGACACCTATATCGAGAAGGATTCCTCGATCAACGAGCAGATCGACCGCATGCGCCACTCGGCGACGCGCGCGCTGCTGGAGCGCGACGACGTCATCATCGTAGCTTCCGTCTCCTGCATCTACGGTATCGGCTCGGTCGAGACCTACACCGCGATGACCTTCGCGCTGAAGAAGGGCGAGCGCATCGACCAGCGGCAATTGATCGCCGACCTGGTCGCGCTGCAATACAAGCGCACCCAGGCCGAGTTCACCCGCGGCACCTTCCGCGTCCGCGGCGACGTCATCGACATCTTCCCGGCGCACTATGAGGACCGCGCCTGGCGCGTGAACCTGTTCGGCGACACCATCGAGACCATCGAGGAGTTCGATCCGCTCACCGGCCACAAGCAGGACGAGCTCGAATTCATCAAGATGTACGCCAATTCGCACTATGTGACGCCGCGCCCGACCTTGGTGCAGGCGATCAAGTCGATCAAATCGGAACTGAAGCAGCGGCTCGACCAGCTCAACGACCAGGGCCGCCTCTTGGAGGCGCAGCGGCTCGAGCAGCGCACCACCTTCGACCTCGAGATGATGGAAGCGACCGGCAGCTGCGCCGGCATCGAGAACTATTCGCGCTACCTGACCGGCCGTCGCCCCGGCGAGCCGCCGCCGACGCTGTTCGAATACGTGCCCGACAACGCGCTGGTCTTCGCCGACGAGAGCCACGTCACCGTGCCGCAGATCGGCGGCATGTTCCGCGGCGACTTCCGCCGCAAGGCGACATTGGCCGAATACGGCTTCCGCCTGCCCTCCTGTATGGACAACCGCCCGCTCCGCTTCGAGGAATGGGACATGATGCGGCCGCAGACGGTCGCGGTGTCGGCGACGCCGAGCGGCTGGGAGCTCAACGAGAGCGGCGGCGTGTTCGTCGAGCAGGTGATCCGCCCGACCGGCCTCATTGATCCTCCCGTGGACATTCGCCCGGCGCGCACCCAGGTCGATGATCTCGTCGGCGAGGTCCGTGCCACCGCGGCAGCCGGCTATCGCTCGCTGATCACGGTGCTGACCAAGCGCATGGCCGAGGACCTGACCGAGTATCTGCATGAGCAGGGCATCCGCGTCCGCTACATGCACAGCGATATCGACACCATCGAGCGCATCGAGATCATCCGCGACCTCCGCTTGGGAGCGTTCGACGCGCTGGTCGGCATCAACCTGTTGCGCGAGGGCCTCGACATCCCCGAATGCGCGCTGGTCGCGATCCTCGACGCCGATAAGGAAGGTTTCCTGCGCAGTGAAACGTCCTTGATCCAGACCATCGGCCGCGCCGCCCGCAACGTCGACGGCAAGGTGATCCTCTATGCCGATCAGATGACCGGCTCGATGGAGCGCGCGATGGCCGAGACCACGCGGCGCCGCGAGAAACAGGTCGAGTACAACGAGGCCAACGGCATCACGCCGGAGAGCGTGAAGAAGTCGATCGGCGACATCCTCAACTCGGTCTACGAGCGCGACCACGTGCTGGTCGAGATCGGCGACGGCGGCATGGCCGACGATGTCATCAGCATCGGGCACAATTTCGAGGCCGTGCTGAGCGACCTCGAAACAAGGATGCGCGAGGCCGCGGCCGATCTGAACTTCGAGGAAGCCGCGCGGCTGCGCGACGAGGTCAAGCGGCTGCGCGCCACCGAAATGGCCGTGGTCGACGATCCGACCGCGAAGCAGCGCAACGTGCAGAAGCAGGCCGGCGCCTATGCCGGCACCCGAAAATACGGCGATGCCGCCAACCTGCCGGTCAGCGCGCTGAAGAACAAGTCCGCGCAGACCTCGCTCAAGGCAAGCCGCGGCGCCAAGTCCGGCTCCCGCGTGCACAAGCCCGATCTCGACGAGATGCACGGCCCGGAATCGCTGCCCTTCCGCCCGAGCGGCGCGCTGCCGGCAAAGCCGTTCGGCACCACCAGTCGCATCATCCGGCCGACGGATTCAAGGCAGTCGGGGCCAGAGTTCGGGCCTTCGCCGCGGTCGAGCGGTGGTGCGCCGGGCAAGCGGGGTGGGTGGAAGAAAAGGTAACTATCGAGATGCAATCGGTGACACGGCTTCAGTTGATCTCGAATGATTTGCATATGTCGGCCATGACGGTACATACGCGTCGTTTGCTTGATTGCCCCAGACGATCCAGTTTGAGCGCGTTCCTCTTGCGAACAGCTCCAAGAATGGACCAGCACTGCACTTCTCGATTAACTCGTATTGTTCATCCGGCTTTCGAGAGTGTTCTCTCTTTCTCGTTGCAATGAAATTAACCTGGCTTCTGGCCGGCGCTAAAGTTCTTGCGCTCTTGCCGCGTACGCCAAAAAGTAGAACTTCAGTTACGTTGCGAAAGTAAAATCCAACGCCTCTTCCGTCGGGACCACCATCCTGCCGAATCTTGTGCCAGATGATGTTCGACTTGTAGGTAAATCCCCATTGGTTGAGGACTGCCAAACCGTCGGGCAGCATCGCGTTAGGTACCCAAAGATAAAGATGAGCAACGTCATCAACGATCTCTCGCACTCCAAGGCTCGCAATGGCATCTACTGAGAGCGTTTCATAGCGCTTCAGCCTGGAGTGCTCTGGCGCAATTTTTCCGGTGCTATTCTGAAAGCGCCACGGCGGATCCGCAAGTATTGTTCCAACACGTTTTCCGCCAGTTACTTCACGCAACCCATCAACACCCCACATTCTGCGACCTCTCTCTACAGCTCAAATCCAGCAGCGGTGAATCGGTCAAAGAGCTGCGCTTTAATGAAGGACACAAAATCAAGATCCTCTTCGCTGTACTGTCGATAAGGACTCTTGTGCGCGCTCACTCTGCGAATTTCATTCAATCTCTCAAGCCAAGTCAGGTAGTATTTTTTCCCCTTTTCTCCAGGCATCGGAACATTGAATATCGGTTCGAACGCCGTCCAATTTGATGGCTGCTTAATGATCTTTTCAAAATCGATTAGATCAAGATAGGCTTCCTTAGGCGCACGCTTTGCCACTGGCGCCTGCTGCTGTTTCTTGTACGCGTTCTGCTTTATCTCGACATTTTCGATACCTGTATCCCAGTAGGCTTTTTCGCCAGACGGCAGCTCGTGGATTCCATGAATCTTCTTCAACGTCTCAATAACAACCTCAGAAATTGAACCCTGAAGATCTCCGATGCCCTCGCGCTGCAACTCAGGCGAAACCGAGACCGGACCGAGGCCATACCAGCGTCCCGCTGTGCCGTCGATCTGCACCGCCGAGAACGCGATGTGGCCGACGATGCTGCCGTCATCCGATGTCGCCACCAGCGAGAGCGTCAGCGCGCCGGCCCGGCGCAGCGCCTCGACGATGCGGGCTTCGGTGCCGCTGCTGTGCGGTGCGTTCGCGAAGGCGGCCGCGGTGAGTTCGCTGATCGTGGCGGCGTCTTCGGGGCGTTCGTCTCTGATCTGCATGCCGGCAGATAAGGCGGATCGGCGGCGAAGCGCAAGCTCAGCCCACACTCACCACCGCGACCGCCAGCAGCGACAGCATGATCATCGTGGTCATGAGCTGCAGCGAGACCGTGGGCTGGCTCCGCCATTGCGCGATCTTTTCGGAGAACGACAGGCTGGCGTCGAAGAACACCGGTGCGTAGGCGTGCGCGAGACGGTTTGGAAATTTCGCGGCGAGCCATGGCGTGATCGCGGCGTAGACCAGCGACGCCAGCACGACATAGATCGCGGCACCATAGCGTTCGCCGACGATTTCCGGGGCGTCCATGATCTTCAGCACCAGCACGGCGGCGGCGAAGATCGGCAGGCCCTGCAGCATGGCAGTGAGCGCAAAGCCTTCGAGCCGGTTCTGCGCAGGCGATTTCGGTGCAGCGATGGCGTTCATGGCGGCGGTCCTTGGCAGTCGGGTGATCCGATGCCGCCACGCTAGCGGCGCACCCTCACCGGTGCCGTGATGCGGGTCACGTTTGCCGCGTGGCGAGGTGATGGGTATCGCTTCGCTCCACCCATCCTACAGGCTGTCATCGCGATGCGAACGCACATCCTCATGTTCGTTGTCATCGCCCGGCTCGACCGGGCGATCCAGTACGCCGCGGCCTACCGGCTTAAGCACCGCCTCTGGAATACTGGATCACCCGCATGCGCGGGTGATGACACTGAACAAGCTGTTTGGCAGGTTGAAGTGAGCTATCCACATCGTCGTCCCGGCGAAGGCCGGGACCCATTACCCCAAACGCGCATTGTTGCGCGTCGCCGGGGCCGCGAATCCCGTTCACAATCGAATGCGGTGATTATGGGTCCTGGCTTTCGCCAGGACGACACTGAGGATGCGGCTCCGCCTCGCGCCTACCCTGACCGCCGGTTGCTGGTGTTCTGGGTCAGATTGCCGTGCGCGGCCTGCTCGCGGATGTTGTGCTTCTCGTCGTCGCGATGGCCCTTGGTGGTGTCGAGGGGCACGCCGGGGGTGCTGCCGGGGCCCTTGTGGCTCTTGTTGTCGTCAGGAACGGGCTGGATGGTCTTGGTCTTTGGTTTCGTCATCATCGTCTCCGTTACGCAACAAGATAACGCCGCCCCTGCGGGCGGCGTTCCGGAAACGCGACTTCACAACAGGCCGGGGCCTTACAGCTTCTCCTGCTGCGAAGGCTGCGCCTGCTGCTGCTGACGCTGACGTTCCTGCTCCTTGGCGTGATGGCGGCCGTAGAGGCATCCGGCGGCGGCGCCGAGCATGCCGTGATGGCCGGCATAGTGGCCGGCGACACCGCCGACGACCGCGCCCTTGATGCAGCCCTTGGCGTCGGCGGGCGAAGTTGCGGCAAGCGCAGTGACGGCAATAATGGATGCGAGAAGAATGGATTTCATGGTGCGGCTCCAATGCAATTGTCAGGCACCAACGGCCAAGCCGCCCTGCCGGTTCCCGCCCCGTCGCCGCAGAAATACGCTGCGCACAGCCCTCGATCATGCTCTAAATGCCGCCGCATTGCGGACAGTGTTTTGAAGATCATGCGGACATCACATATTGCCTTCCTCGGGCCGGCACTTGGTGCGGCGATCCTGTGCATCACCAGCCAGTTCATCTCCAGCCCAGCGCACGCCGAGGACAGCGACCGCGCGCTGCTCGCGACATTCTGCGCGAGCGCCAACATCAAGGGATCGACCTGCACGCGCGCGAAATCCTATCCCGGCGGCCGGGCGTGCGACGTCAAGCTGACCAAGGAGCATTACGCCGGACGCTTCCTCGCCGCGGGCAGCGCGCTGCTCGTCGTCAATTATGAAAGCGAATGCGAGCCGCACGCGACCGATTTCGGCGGCGTTGCGCTGTTCGAGCATGACGGCAAGGCCACCCGTTTCTTGCGCTTCCTGCCCGGCGCGCAAGGCCACGACTGCATCGTTGTGGCCAAGGACGCGCAGCAGGATGTGCTGGTCTGCACGGTCGGCCACATGGGCCAGGGCATCCTCGAAAGCGCGGTGGCACGGATGGAGTTTTCCAGCAAGCCCGGCAAGCGGATCGAGATCACGCCGGACTTCCTGCTCCGGGCCGAGGATGCGGTCAGCGCCTACGGCGCCAATGTCGTGACGTGCAACGAAGGGCCGAAATATTTCGGTCTCTCCAACCTCGCTGCAGGCCCGCGCCGCAACACGGTTGCGGTCGACGTTGACTACGCCGACGACGAGATCATCCGCACCGCCTGCGGCGCGGGCTTTCCGAAGTCGAAGGAGCTCTATTACGACCTCCAGGCCGGCGAGGCCTTTGTGCCGGAGGGCTCGGAGAGGAAGAAGCGGTTCATCATCGACCTCGTGACCGGCAAGGCCGCGCCAGCGAATTAAGGCCGCGCCAGCGAATTAAGGCCGCGCCAGCGAATCAAAGGCCGCACCGGCGGATTAGCGCGCCGCGACAGCGAGCCGGCGCGATCGCTCCGATCGGCCCCGGAGGAGCTCAAGGCCTCGACCGGCGCCAGCGCCGGCTCACCGTCGCGCGGCGCGCGCTCACATGACCGATGCCGAGATAGGAATGCCGCGCCTTCTCCTGATCGCGGATGCGTCGTCCATGCCGAACCAACCGGACGCGCGCGGGGAGGTTTCATTAACTCGCGGCCACCTGCCGCCGCGCGCTTCGCCTCTTCGAGACGCGACCGGTTCAATGCACCAGTTCAGTTTCCTGCCATGTCGGGATGGCGGCAGGCAGATTATGTGCACTTTGTGCCACAATGCACGTGCAGGTTGCCGAACCTAATCCGCTTTCGCACGTCAAACATGTGTTTGATAGTGGACCGCACGGGTTCAGAATATGGAACCAGGGCGAGTCGGATGGAACCGGCGGAGTCGATCATGGGCGAGGATTTGAACCGGCAACGCGTCCTGAACTTCCTCGACGTCTACTACGCTGGCGGCATCGAGGGCGCGCTCGAGCGCTGCAGCGACGATGTCGCGTTCCTCGCCAACGCCCCGATCGACATTCTCCCGCATATGGGCCAGCACCGCGGCAAGGCCGCGCTGCGCCAGATGTGGACCACGATCCACGAGCGCTATTCCGACATGCGCTATGAAGCGCCGATCGTGGTCGCCGAAGGCGACAAGGTCGCGGCGCAGCTCCGCGTGTTCTTCCGCAAGCGCACCAACGCCCGCGTGGTGCAGTTCGACGTCGCGGTGTTCTACACGCTGCGCGACGGCAAGATCACCGAGATCCGCGAGATCATCGACACATTCGACCTCGTCCAGCAGGTGCTGGAGCGTGACGTCGCGGCAGCGCTGACCGGACAGAACGCGGACTAGCTTCGGCGAAACTGCGGCAACGCATTCCGGCGCCCCGCCCGACAAATTCGCAAGCGCAGCGTTGAACCTCGAAGGCCCGCCGCTGACCTATCACTGGGCTTGTTGCGGTCGGGGCTGAAATCACCATGAAAGTCGCATTGCTCGCTGTGCTTGGGCTTGCACTGGGCGCCCTCGGCGGCGCCGCGCTCGGCATCGGAGCCGGGCTCACCTGGATCGGGATGGCGAAAACCTCAGGGATCGACAGCGGAACGCTGGTGTTCTTCACCTTCATGCCGCTCGGCGCCGCGATCGGCGGCATCGGCGGTGCGCTGCTGTTCGCCGTGGTGGCGATCCGCGACGCCGAGATCGTGGTCGAACGGCAGCCGGTGCGGCAGCGCGACCGCTGAATTGCGGCGACCGGAACGGTTTCGGACGACGTGGATGCCGGTCCGCGTCGAGAACACGCGTCAAACTGGGATCCTAGAAGCCCCGTTCCGATTCCAGCCGAACGGGGTTCTGCGTGCGGGCGGTCACATTCCGGTCAGATCGGGCGCAATTGTGCATTGCAAAAAAAGTCATTTGCGTTTTGGCCGTTCCGCACTATTTGAGCCGGCAATAGTGATGTGCAGCAACCTGGCAAGGCGTCGGCGCTGACCGCCTGCCATTCGTTTGCTTTGAAAATCCAGTTTCAGGACGAGACCAAAATGACAGAGCATAGCCTCTGGCGTTTTTCGCGCGCGTTGCATCGCGCGATCAACGAACGCCAGCTTGCAGACATCGAGCTCATGCTCGATGACGAGGTCGAATGGGCCATCTACGGGCCGATCGACCTGTTTTCCTTCTTCGGCTCGCGCCGCGGCAAGGCCGCCGTGCTCGAGGTCATCAGGCAGATCGGCGAGAACCTGCGGGTTCACCGCTTCGACCGGGAGTCGATCATGCTTGGCGTGGATTCCGCGGCCTCGATGCTGCGCTACTCGCTGACGGCGCTCGACTCCAACAGGCCGATCTCGCTCAGGATCGCGCACTTCGCGCGGTTCAAGGCCGACAAGCTCACGAGCTTCCGCGTGCTGGTCGACAGCTTCGACCTGGTCGAGCAGACCGTCGGCTACCCGATCCATCTGCCGCGCATCGCGGTCTGACGGCTTCCTGATTTCACGCCTTCGTCATGTCCGGGGCCGCGCCTTCGTCAAGGCGCCCCGGCGGCCGCGGCCTGTTTTGCCAGCCCAGAACGGTCGCGCCCGGGCGGCGTGATGCGCGAGCGCGTGCTTGTCCCGGACATGACGATCACGCGTCTATCACTTGCTTTGGCGATGCCGCTGCCGCAATTTTGCGCCACGGCAAATGCATGCTGCCGCTTTGGAATTTGCGGGCTGGGAATGACTTCCACATTGCGATTTGGCTGGGCGAGGCTGCCGGTGCTGGCGGCCGGCTTCGGCGTGGCGATCACGTTTTCGGCCGGCGCCCAGACCTCACCATGGCAGATCGCTCCCGCTGTCCAGGAGACTGCGAAAGACGCCGCAAAAGACACCCCGGCCGACAGTGCCGCGGCCGAAGCCGGCGAGGCGCCGCCGGCGGCCGACGCCAATGACGCCGACATCCTGAAGGACATCGACCAGAGCAAGCTCGACTGGAGCCAGCTCGACACCGATTCCACCAGCCTGCCCACGCTGGCGCCGAAGAGCGCCGCCAAGCGCGGCAGCGTCGCCGGCAACGATCCGTCCTGGACCACCAACAACAACGCCAACGGCTCGTCGGCCGTATCGGTCAAGCAGTCGATCTCGCCGTTCCTCGACACCCGCGTCGGCGCCGACATGACGGTCGCCAAACCGGGCGCGACGACGACGTCCGAGCAATTGTCCGAGCGGCTCGCCAATGGCGGCAGCCTGCCGCAATCCGGCGGCTCGGCCTGGGCCTCGATGTCCGCGCCCGGCGTGGCGTCGATCTGGGACAAGACCTCGGTCGAGGCGCGGGTCGATCCCGGCGCCGACCAGAGCAAGGTCGGCACCTCCCTGAGCAAGTCGGTCCCGCTGTCGGAGCAATATTCGCTGACGCTGCAGGGCGGCTATAATGTGATCCAGCAGGGCGTGGTCCCGGTGCCCGGCATCATCGGCCCCCCCTCGCACAGCTACGACACCGATCAGTCAGCACGTCTGTCCGTTACCGACACCGGCACCAGCATCACCGCGGGCCAGACGCTGTCCTCGACCTCCGACGACCGGTGGCTGCGCCGGATCGGCGCCGAGCAGAAGCTGCTCGACGGCGTCACCGTCTCCGGCTCGGTCGGCGAGACCCCCCAGGGCACGATCAACAAGAGCATCGGCGCCGGCTACAAGCACTCATGGTGAACGATCTGTTAGCCCTGTCGCGCTAATGATCAGGCATTGCCCCAACTTGGCCCAGATGCGGTCAAATTCGGCGGCACTGATAGGTCCGTAACTTCATCAATTCGTCGTGCGGGGGACAAGCCGCGCTTCGCTATTGCGAAACCAGGGGAAAGCCGATGAACGCCACCAACCGTACCGAGGAAGCCACAGAGGCGACGTCCGAGGTCGACACCAACCTCGCTGCGGTCTCGGAAGTCGAAGCCGGCATCCGCGATTTCGTGCGCAACGATATTGCCTATCTGCGCCGGCCGGTGGCGAGCCCGGAGACCGCGCCGACCGACACCAATACCGATGCCACCGTCAGCAACGTCAACTCGCTGATCCAGCGCGTCGCCGGCACCTCGCTGGCCGAGATCGAGAAGCTGATCGGCGAGCTCGAGAGCCTGCGTGACCTGCTGCATGCCGAGGGCCAGCGCGTCCAGCGCGAGATCTCCGGCTATGCCCAGCTCAGCCAGGCTGCGATGAAGTCGACGCGCATGATCGCCGACAACGTCTCGCAGTGGAAGCGCGCTGCCGACGGCCTGCGCAACAGCTGATACTGATCAATTCAAGAAGCCGGCGCCGCCGCCTCCGGACCGGGAGGCGGCTGCTTCGTTTTGCGTGGCGGATTCAACGCGGAACGTTTCGTTATTCAGCGCGGTGTAAACTCCGCGGCGTCAATTCTTGCAGAAGCCGATTTGAACTTTCGGTGCCGAGCCCGCGTCCAATCCGGAATTCGCGTCCGGACCGCGCCTGGCGCAGCATCCATTTGGAGAGAATTCATGCAGAGCGTCCGGCCGGATAACGCCGATCCCATACCGCTGCGCCAGCCGCAGCAGGGCATCGGCACGATCATGATCCGGTTCATCGGCATCCTGGCGGCCGCGACCGTCGTGATGGTGCTGATCTGGAATCGCTAAAGCATGCCCCAAGCCCGAAGGGCCGCGTTACCGCAAAGTGCGAAGCGGTCTTCCGAAAAGATGATGCCAATCAAGAAGCTTCTGGAAGAAGTGTGACGCGGCCTGCCGAGGGGTCACATTGATAAGCGCAAATGCGCGCATTGGGCGCTGCCAGCAGCGCCCGGAGTTACAGACGGTCGATCAGCGATCGATGCTCGCGGTGGTCTCGAAGGAATAATTGCCGTCGGCAAAGCCCTTCACGACCATTCCGGTCGCCAGCATCACGACAACCGTTACCGTCGCGAAGATAATTCCGACGAGTTTCAGCGCGCTGCGATCTGCCATGGTGTCCCCAGTGGTGCTTGCCCGGATGTCCGTGCCCTCGAACTATAGGCAGGGACAAAGGTTCAAAATGCGTTAGCAAAAAATGAGTCCCACGCAACGCACAACTGCGTCGGCGGCAGACTTAGTCTGCCACCATGGCGTCCGTGCAACATCAGAGGCGTGGGGGCAACATCAGGAACCGGGATTCCGGCGCGGCACGAAGGCGGTCGCGAGGAACGAGAACACCACCTCATTGCGCTGATTGACGCCGGTGTTGCGCGCCTGAAGGATGCCCCATTCGGGCCGCTTCTCGGACGTGCGCTTGGTCTCGACCTGGTTGGTGAAGCTGATCGTATCGCCTGCCAACACCGGGCGGATCCAGCGCAGCTCGCGGAAGCCCGGCGAAGGCCCCCAGACCGCGACCTTCTCACCGCGCGCAGCGGCTTCCGCGGCGAGCTGCTTGCCGTCGGCGACCAGCAGCTTCATGCAGACGCTGGCGACGTGCCAGCCTGATGCGGCGAGCCCGCCGAACAGCGAGTTGCGGCCCTCCTCCTCGTCGAGATGGAAGCGCTGCGGATCGAACTGCGCGGCAAAGCGCTTGATGTCCTCGGCGGTGAAGGTGAAGGAGCCGAACTCGCGCCGCGCCCCGATCTCGATATCTTCAAAGAAACGCATCTTATTAGTTACCTGCGCCGTCCCGGCGGCTGACGATGATCGGCGACTCCATCTCGCACAGCATCTCGCCGCGCGCGTTGCGGATCGTGCCCTTGAAGGTGACGATGCCGGTCTCCGGCCGGCTGCGCGACACGCGCGCCTCGACCACGTCGACGTCCAGCGTCAAATCGTCGCCCGGACGCAGCGGCGCCACCCAGCGCATCTCGTTGACCCCGGGCGAGCCGAGCGAGGCGGTGCGGCCGATGAAGCCGTCGAACAGCATCCGCATCATCAGCGAGCCGAGATGCCAGCCCGAGCCCGACAGGCCGCGGAGCATGGATTTCTGCGCCGCCTCCTCGTCGAGGTGCATCGGCTGCGGATCGAATTCGGCGGCAAAGGCGAGGATTTCCTCGCGTGAAACGTGGCGCGGGCCGAACGTGCCGAAACGGCCGGGCTTGAAGTCTTCGAAGGTCAGCGTGGTCATTGGGTGAGGATATGCTGGAAAGAAGCCCGATTGTGGCCGTTATTTGCAGCAATCACAACCGGCCCACTCGCATAGCTCGCCCCTGGACTGCCGGCGCCCGGTCCTGGGCGCGCCTGTGGCGGGACCGATTGGGCTCCTGCGGTATCGATCCCACAAGTCGCGGAGGCGCTTTGGCGCCGTCCCGTACCCTTGGCCCGGCGAAACGCCTCGTTCCGATGGACGCCTCTCCGCAGGCTCCCGGGACGAAGTGATCACGCCGGGGGTGACGCAGTAGGATGAACGAGACGCGAATCATATTTCGGCTGGCCGGGAGAACCATGATGTTCGATTTCCAGGATCTGTTTCAGTGGGACCGCTTCATCACGCCCACGATCATCAAGACGTTCTACTGGCTGGTGATCGCGGTCATCGTGCTGTTCGGGATCTCCGGCATCCTGTGGAGCCTCACCGCGATGGCGATCAGCCCGTTCGTCGGCTTCATCCAGCTGCTTGCGTCGATCGCCAGCATGTTCGTCGGCATCGTGTTCTCGCGCATCATCGCCGAGTTCATCCTGATCGTGTTCCGGATCAACGAGCATCTCGGCGCGATCCGCGATCGCGATGCGGGAATGCATTGAGGCTCAGCCTCCGGCGGGAGGCCTGCCGCCTATGCCGTGGTTAATCCGAAGTAGTCCCCGCACGCAAATGCCAGCGAAATTCCGACCGGGATCTTAAATCCGCTCGCGTATCACCCCCTGCATTGCCAAGGCCAACGCGGGGGCGTCGTGACTTCCAGGAATGGTTTTATTGCCGTGAGGCCGGGCACCGCGCCGGGCTTCACGACCGAGGATATTCTATGGGCTGTCGGCATCTGGTCGGTGATCCTGACCCTGGCGCCGGTGATCGTGTTCTATCTGCTGATGGTGGCGTGAGGGCCACCTGCTCCGTCATTGCGAGCCAACGGGTCGCGCGAACGCGCGCCCGATGACAGGCTCCGCCAAGCAATCCATTCCACCGCTGGCGGAGAGATGGATTGCTTCGTCGCGGAGTTTATCATCGGGCCGACCAGAGGTCGGGCCCGTTGGCTCCTCGCAATGACGCTCACGCAAAAAACGCGCGGGTACCGCGCGTTCTTTCCAGTCCGAACCAAAGCGGCGTTGTTACGCCGCCTGCTTGTGCATCGCGCCGGACGCCGACGCCGTGCCGCGGATCGCCTTGATCGAACGTTCGATCGCGGCCCACAGCCGATTGATCTCGGCCGCGGCGCGGCCTTCCGCGTAATATTCGCGGGCGCCTTCACCCTGGCCGAGCGCCATCAGAAGATCGGCACGGTTGGTGATCTGGCCGCTCCACACCGGTGCGCGGAATTTCGCCAACGCTTCGCGCGCGATCGCGACGATGCGGCTTTCGGCGCCGTCACGCTGCGCGGGCGCGCCGTTGATCACGACGGCATAGGGCTTGCGCATCGAACGGCAGGTCTGAATGGTTTCCTGCACCGCGTTGACGTCGAACACGCCGGGCCGCGCCGGAATGATCACCATCGTCGCGTTCTTGATGGAGTCGTCGACCACGGCCGACAGGTTCGGCGGCGTGTCGATGAACACCCACTCGATGCCGTCGCGCTTGGCTTGCGCAATGATCCCGCTGACCGAGTTCACCGCGGTCTTGATCGCCGGCTCGTTGGTGCCGCGCAGCTTGTGCCAGAGCGTCAGCGAGCCCTGCGGATCGGCATCGATCAGCAGACAGGGCTTCGTCGCCTTGTGCACTTGCGCAGCGAGGTGAGCAGCCAGGGTACTTTTTCCCGAGCCCCCCTTACGCGAAGCGAAAACAATCACGTTCATACGTTGGCCTCCAGATTGACCCCAGGAGGCGAAAATGAATCAGCAGGCTGATTCGCGAAAGAAGAAACTTCTTGCAATCCGCAAAGTGGCCAAGATTACCGGTGCATTCTGCTTTTTGAGTCACACCATACTTATGACGCAACCGCAAATGGAAGCGCTAAGCGTTTGATAAGACTCACGCCTAACGCTTTTCGGCAGCTTTGGCGCGCTCGCGCGCGATCCACTTGCGCTCGATCCAGCCGAGCAATTGCGCCGTCGGTTTCTGCAAGAACGGCACATCCTGCGCGAACAAAAGGAGTCCGAGCGGCAGCATCCAGAGTCCGAGCACCGGCAGGAAGCTGAAGATGCCGCCGGTGATCAGGAGGATCGCGAGCGGAATCCGCACATGGCGCGACGACGGCTTGCGCAGCCACGCGACGAAGCGCGCCGGCTTGTCCGGAAGCTTGGCCTCGAACCAGGCGAAGTGCCGATCGATCTCTTGCTGGTAGTATTCGCTCACGCGTCCCACTCCGTCCGTTCCACAGGCGGGAACGGATTTGGCAAACAACACAAGCCTCAGAGATGATGCTGCGTGACAGCGTCACAAGGCGTCAGTCTGTCGCGCATCGCAGCCTTGAAATCGCAGCCAGGCAATCCACGCGCGTTTGCGCGTGAAGTGACGTCGGTTCGCGTGAAGGCACGCAGCAAGCGAGCGCTGCTTGCGCGCGCGCAATCGGAACCAGGTCAGTGCGTGGACTTCTTCGCCTTGTGCGATTTGTGGACCTTCCGCTTGACTGCGATCGGCCGCCGCTCCTCGCGCTCGCTCGCCTCACGCGGCTCAGGGCCGCCGCGGAAGAACACGCGGCAGGCCGGCGACAGCTGCGCCTTGTTCCTGATCATGCAGGCCGTGATGCGATCGACGTCGGGAATCTCGGGGCCGCAGAGCCGGAACGCATCCGGCGTACAGGCCTGCTGCTGGTCGGGCGTGTAGGCCTCGCCCCGGCCCGGCAGCAACAGCGCCGCAAGCGCGACGGCTGACATCAACGCAAACGAAAAACTCCTTGAACCGGCGGTCCCCATGCGTCCCCCCAAGGTGGCACTAAGGCATCGTTAAGGCGTCGTTTCGCGGAGTGTGGGTGATGCGACGAAGAAGTGCAAGCGGACGAGATGACACGCTGGCAGCGATCGGGGAGGCTGCAAACGATGGTGCGCGATCTAGCGATGTCGCATTGGATGATCTTGCGGATGGTACAGTTGGGTGGGCTCGAACCACCGACCTCCTGTTCCACAGACACAGCGAGGGCTCCGCCGGAGCTACGCGATTCTCGCCGTCTGCACGAAAACTCAAGTGTTATCAATTAATAAGCCTGCCGGACCCCGCCTTACCTGCGCTGCAATTGGCGCTATGGTGGTAGCTACGTGGTAGCTAGATGGCTGTTTCGAGTATAACGATCCGAGCAGTGCAAGCACTCAAGCCGGGCGAGACTATTTGGGATGCGGACCATCGAGAAGCGGTGCGGGGCTTTGGCGTTCGGCGCCAACGGGATCAGGCGACCTACGTCCTTAAGTACCGCCTATTCGGCCGTCAGCGCTTCGTCACGATCGGTCCTCACGGCGCACCGTGGACACCCGAGCTGGCACGCAAGGAAGCCAAGCGGCTTTTGGGCCTGGTTGCCAACGGCAAAGACCCCGCGGACGAAAGATCCAAGGCGCGCCTGCAGGCGGCCGACACGCTTTCTGTAATCGCGGATCAATATCTCCGGAACGCCAAAGAAAGACTGAAGCCCCGGACCTATTCGGAAGTCGAACGCTACTTGTTGGTCAGTTGGAAATCCCTGCATCCGGTGTCGGTTTTCCAGCTCACCCGCCGTCATATCTCGGCTCGTGTCGCTGACATCGTCTCAGCTCATGGAGCGGTTTCAGCAGCCCGCGCCCGGACTGCCCTGTCCTCAATGTTCAACTGGGCGATACGCGAGGGCCTCGACATTGCTGCGAACCCGGTTCTCGGCACAAACCGGCCCGCGCAGCCGGGAAGTCGGGAGCGGGTCCTCACCGAAACGGAGCTCGCAGCCATTTGGCAGCCTGTGGCGATGACGACTACGGACGCATCGTGCGCCTGTTGCTACTCACAGCCCAACGCCGTGATGAAGTAGGCAGTATGCAATGGGCCGAACTTGATACCAGTTCGGGACTCTGGACGCTGCCAGCCGCCCGGACCAAGAACCATCGCGAGCGCGTGCTGCCATTGGTTCCAGCCGCCTTGGCCCTACTCCCACTCCGCCGAGATGGCCGAGATTTCCTCTTTGGTGACGGACCCCGACGCAGCGGTGATGCGCATCGCGGGTTCTCCGGCTGGTCAAAGTCGAAGTTGGCCCTTGATGCGCGCATTGCGGAAACCCAGGGGGAACCCCTACCCCATTGGACCGTCCATGATCTTCGCAGATCGGCGTCCACTGTGATGGCCGACCGGCTTGGCATCTTGCCGCACATCGTGGAGGCGATCCTAAACCACGTCAGCGGCCACCGGGCCGGCGTTGCTGGTGTATGTAACCGCGCGCGGTACGCGGCCGAGATGCGCGAGGCGCTCGAACGTTGGGCAGAACATGTCGCGGCCTTACCAGTTCGAAAACCGGGCCGTGCTGGCGCCGGCTCTCGTCCGGAGGCCAAGATCACCCATTCGAATGTCGCCAAACGCTGATCTGTTCGATTCCGGCCAGGGGCACCAATCAGGCTGTTCAGGCCCGTTCCAAAGCGTCCGCAACCGTCCGCGCAGTGCTTGGAAACCCTTGAAAAATAGGCTCTTCCGCGTACATCGGTGTTCGTCACCGTTTGTTCTCATCCGATCCCAGCCGCCCGATTTGTCGGTATTTTTGTCGGTATCTAGAGAACAAACGTTCACGGCAACTTTCGCTATTCCGAACGAAGGGATTTTGAGCAGATGGCCGGCAAGAATGATGGCGTGTGTGCCAACCCCAAGCAGATCAAGACAGACGTCGACTGCCGCGCCGCCCGACCGAAATTCGACAATGGCATGTGCAGCCCCGCCAAGATTTCCGACGTGACGGGCGGCGGCCTCGATCTCTTCGTCACGCCGGACCAGAGCAGGCCTGGCACCGCTGCCTCCAAGCTCTGGCGGATGGACTACCGCTTCCACACCCGTCGGAAAACCTACTCCATCGGCCGTTACGGCAACGGCAGGGATGGCACGTTCTCGCTCGCCGACGCGCGGCGCGAGCGCGACAAGGCCAAAGACCTGCTCAAGGAGGGCAAAGATCCGAGCACAGAGAAGCAGCTCGACAAGCACAGGCAGGGCGCCGCCCGGTCTTTCGGGAAATGGGCCGACGAGTGGCTCGCGAAGAAGGTGGAGAAAGTCAAACGCGGTAGGATCGTCGCGGTGCGCGATCCCAAGACCATCGAGGTTCTTGAGCTGCGCGTCGGTTACGTCAAGGACCGGTTCGGCAAGCTTAGTAGACAGGAAATCAAGCGTCCGGACGTGCTCGCTTTCATGCGTTCATACGAAGCCGAGGGAAAGCTGGAAACCCGCGACCGCGTGCGTAGCATCGGTGAGCAAATCTGCAATTATGCCGATGTCGAAGGCGACGGCTACAACCCGTTCCGCAACCTGAATGGGCAGATGATTGCCAACATTTCGCCCCCGCGTCCTGGCGTCATCGAACCGCGCGACGTGACGCGCGTCTTCAAGCTCATCAGCGCACCCTGGACGAAAGCGAGGTTTGGTGACGTTGTGGGTCTCGCCTTGCGCTTCGACGCGCTGACCATTCCCCGCCCCGGCATGGTCAATGAAATGGAGTGGCGCGAGGTCGATTGGGATGCCAAACGCTGGACCGTTCCAGCCACCAAAATGAAGACCGGCTGGGACCATGTCGTGCCTCTGTCACGGCAGGCACTCGCGATCCAGCGCAGCGTTCAAAAGCTGACCGGCCATCGCCGGTACGCGTTTTCCTGCTCGAAGGACGCGCCGCTACCAAACAACACGCTCAACAAGCGTTTACGGTTGCTTGGCATTGACACCAAGACTGACCATTGTGCTCACGGATTTCGGACCACCTTTTCGACCCTATCTCACCACGAAGAGATCACGGATCTCCAAGGCGTGGGACGGCGACGTCGTCGAGTTGCAGCTTGCACATCTCGACAACTCTACTGTGGAAGGCCTGCACAAGAAGCACGGACCGCTCGCGCTGATCGGCTCGCGCAATGCAGCATTGGGCTGATCGGATCGACCACTGGATA
>NZ_LGHK01000153.1 GCF_001908235.1 Bradyrhizobium sp. NAS96.2 | reverse complement strand
ATGACAATGTCACTAGCTTAGTACCCATTCCTTAAAGCGCACCGTTAGCTCCTCGAAGTGGTCAGCCCACCACTCATCGTTGATGCTAATGTTCAATTTATTATCTGGATTGGGCTGCCATTTACGCGCGTCGGGTGTGAGGAACTGCGCCGCTGCTCGGTTTGACGGCGTCATGCCAGGGTCGGCATTGGCGAATGCAGCTTGCCGGTCTGGTCGCAGCACGAATTGCAGGTACTTCATCGCATTCGCCTTATTAGGTGCGTTTTTCAGTACCGTGAAATATCCATACAAAAAGGTATTCTGCTTAAAAGAGGGCCTCACTGTTTCCTTTGTTTTCTGCGTTTGAAAGGCCAGGGTCGCATACGTGTAGGTGAAATTGACCTGGCCGCTCACTAGGAGTGACGCCGTTTGGGGAGTTGGTTCAACCCAATTTGAAACATGCGGTTTGATACGGGCTAACGAGCGGAACGCACGGTCGACATCCAATGGATAGAGCCTATCCGGCGGCACTCCGTCAGCCACCAGCGCGATCTCCAAGGTTTCGCTTGCGCGGAATCGCAGGGTGCGCGGGCCCGGAAATTTTTCAAAGTCAAAATACTGGGCGAACGTCTCCGGGTGATTGCCATCCGGAAACTTCTTGTCGTCCCAGCAGATGCAGCCAGTGGAACCCCAAGCAGGGACGGCATCCGGGCGCATAGGCGCAATCAGCTCGTTGCCCTTGAAGAGTGCTGGATCCAATGGTTCCCAGTATCCGTTTTTTGATCCAGCGAGAGCCATGGGACCCGGTGCGTCGAACACGTCCCACTCGACGTTATTCGTGGTCACTTGCGCCTTCACCTTCGCTAGATCCGGCGTGTTGACCAATGTCACGCGTATGCCGGTTTCCTTTTCGAACGGCTTGACGTACGCTTCCTCAGTGAAGCGCTGGTACTCCCCGCCCCACGAAACTACGATTAGGTTGTTGTCTGCGGCAAAGGCCTCACGGGATTTAATGACCATGGGCGCGGCGACCGCACCGGATAAGAAGGTTGCACCGATACTCTGCATCAATCGACGCCGGTGAAGATCGAGTCTATCTGTCGAAGACATGACTATCGTTCCTTTCGTCAAACATCTAGGCGTTCCATTGCGCTGGGCGTGTCGGACGCGCGGTTGCAGGCCCCTAATAAAAGTGTATCAAGTCGCTGAGCGCGGGTCTTGCCGCGCTGCGTCTCTAGCTCACTGTCTGCCAATCCTCCTTCTCGCTTCTTCACTCATCACAAGCGGAATACCCTGGTTAGCAGCCTTCATGTCTTGAGATTTCTGCTTTAGCGTAACTCTCGATGCGTGGATCGTCCAAATTATCGCAGAACGTAGGTCTGCGACTACGAGATCGTCGATCAGCACCTGTGCGAAGGCGGCGCCAGGCGCGAAGGTGAAGGTCAGCAAGTTAATATTTTCAGTCAATTTGATCTGGCTTGAAAGCCGAGAGCCTTCTTCGCCTTCCTCGACGACATTCAGCGCGCATCCTGAATGTCCCAAGGAGGCTCAAGTCCTGTGCGCGAGCAATGTCGACATGGCAGTGATTAGCACCGCAAACGGCCGCCCCTCCCCTAAACAGTTAGATGGTCGTCCCACATCCCTAATCGCAAGCATAAGCGTTTGAGCGGACGCAATGTGAGTTCGATCAGTTGGCCTTTCTTATCGCTAATCAGTAGTCCATTGTCGATATTTCCCAGAACAGCACGTGTAGTGGAGCGAAGGAATACGGTCAGACCTACTAAGTCTCTTTCACTGGATCCAAGGCGCAGATCCGGATACGCGTGATAAGTGCCTTCAGACGCTCTCGTGCTTTAAGTCAAGCAAGGTGCATGTCCACGACAACCGTTAGATATCAGATGATCGGTAGGCGGCTTTCTATTGTGGATTGATCATATGCGGACAGGCATAAAAAGGATCCTCAGCGCCGAGCGAGGGGCGTGAATCAATTCGGCAGGGTATCTCGATCGAAGGTACTCCAACAATCGACAAGGTTTCGATCAAAATGCGGAGGTTACTGAAGTGTGCATCTCGCGGCACCTGCAGATTTGAAACGTTTTGATCCGATCGTCGTTCGGATGGTGTCGGCCATTGAAACTTGTGCGGGGGACGTCGCTTCCCGTCCTCGCCACGGTCTGAGCAGGGTAACCTCAGTACCCGGCCAAGATGGAGGGGGACTAAAAAAGGCCGAGGCAGCCTGGGTACTTCGAGGATAGCTCCTGTTGTTACCCTTTGATCTTACGAGCGACTCCAAAATTGCCAAAGCTGGTGGTTTGCGCGCGAATGGCGCAACCAGCCACTCAGTGGGCCGGACAGCTGGCCACCACTTCTGTAGTCACGAGGCCGCCAGCGTCGCCTCGACAAGGTTTACCCAGTAGCCGATGCCATAGGGGAGCGCGTCATCGCAGAAGTCATAGGAGGGATTATGGAGGGCGGCAGTGGGGCCGTTGCCGATCAAAATCAGTGCTCCAGCCCGCGCCTCAGAAAGATACGCAAAATCCTCGCCGATCATCAGAGCTGGCGTGTTATGATCTACATTCTCGTTTCCCACGAGCCTGCGAGCAGCGCCGAGCGCTAGCGCAGTTTCCTCAGGCCAATTCACTGTCACTGGAACCGAACGAGAGTAGCTGAATTCTATATCGGCTCCGAAACCCACAGCGATCGCTCGGGCGACAGCCGGAATCTGCTTCTCAGCGAAGTCCCGCAATTCAGGTGCGAGCGTTCGGACGGTGCCGGCCATTGAAACTTGCTCGGGGATCACATTGTAGGCCTCTCCTGCGATGAGGCGTGTGACCGAGATGACAAAGGGTTGTCGCGCATCGGTGCTTCGCGTAACCAGCGCTTGTAGCCCCAGAACGATCTGCGCCGCGATGACGACGGGATCGACAGTATGGTGAGGCATTGCAGCGTGACCTCCACGGCCCTTCACCAAAAGATCAAAATCGTCTTGGGAAGCCATCAGCGCGCCACTGCGGATAGCGAACTTGCCGATGTCAATGCCTGGCATATTGTGAATCCCGAACACCCTCGAAATCCCAAAACGGTCCATCACGCCCTCGCGGACCATTCTTTGCCCGCCCGTCTCGCCTCCAGGGCCATTCTCTTCCGCCGGTTGGAATATCAGCGCGACGGTGCCGCGAAAGTCCCGGGTGTCTGCAAGGTACTTCGCAGCGCCAAGTAGCATGGCGGTATGCCCGTCGTGGCCGCACGCATGCATTTTGCCGGGCACCTTTGAAGACCAAGGCTTGCCCGAAGCCTCCAGCATAGGCAACGCGTCCATGTCCGCCCTGAGCCCAATCGTGGGGCCGTCGCCCCCTTTTCCTTGAATGAGCGCGACGACGCCGGTCTCGGCGATCCCTGTGTCAACGTGGTTTATGCCGAACGAGGCGAGTTTCTCGGCGACAAAACGAGCCGTGTTGTGGACTTGAAACTCCAATTCCGGTTTCTGGTGCAGATACTGCCGCCAGCCACTCACCTCTTGCTGAAGCGGTCGGAACGCGTCGAAATTATTCATGATTCCTCTGCCTGCTGAACGTAGAACGAAGCTACAACTGCTCCCGCCGATCTGGTGCCCATTTCGCGAAAGCATACTCGAAATGAAACGTGTCCTTCAGAAATGCCCTATCCATTGCCGTTTACGCCGTTGATCGAAGGGGATGTTGTAGCCGTGCTGCGACAGCGCGTGGGCTGATGCTCCGCCTGACATATCCGCGCTGATCACAACAATCTTGGATATTCCTATCCTCCAGATCATGAAATCGGAAGGCGGCTAACCCGCCCGGTCGAAAATTCACTCGATGGTAGAGACTGTGGCCTCAGTGACCGAGGCGACAGTCCGCAGGGACATCAGACGATGCCGAGCTGACTTCCCACTTCCTTGAAGGCGTAAATAGCTCGCTCGATGTCCTCAGCCGAATGCGCGGCAGACATCTGCACCCGGATGCGCGCCTGGCCCTTCGGGACAACTGGGAAGGAAAAGCCGATCACATAGATGCCACGCTTCAACATTTCCTGGGCCATCTGCTGCGCTAGTCTCTCATCGCCCAACATCACGGGGATAATCGGGTGGTCAGCCCCGGCGAGTGTGAATCCGGCTTTGGTCATTTTCCTACGAAAACTGTGCGCGTTGTCATACAGCTTTGCGCGCAACGCATCGCCGTTCTCGATGATCTCGAATACCTTGAGCGAAGCACTTGCGATTGCCGGCATCAACGCGTTGGAGAATAGATAGGGCCGGGAACGTTGCCGAAGCCAATCGACCACTTCGTGCTTCCCAGACGTATAGCCACCTGAGGCGCCTCCGAGGGCCTTGCCAAGGGTTCCCGTGATGATGTCGACACGGCCCTCCACGCCGCAGTGCTCTGCGGAGCCATGCCCATGCGTACCGACAAAGCCGATCGCGTGGCTGTCGTCTACCATGACCATCGCGTCGTATTTCTCAGCAAGATCGCAGATGTCGCGAAGATTGGCGATGATGCCGTCCATGGAGAAAACGCCGTCGGTGGCGATAAGCCGGAAGCGGCTGGCTTCCGCCTTCTTCAACTCTTCTTCGAGTGCGGCCATGTCGTTGTTTACATAGCGAAAGCGCTTTGCCTTGGAGAGACGCACTCCATCGATGATCGAGGCGTGGTTCAGCGCATCGGAGATGATGGCGTCCTCCTCGCCTAGAAGCGTCTCGAACAGGCCGCTATTGGCGTCAAAGCAGGACGAATAAAGGATCGTATCCTCAAGCCCGAGAAAGGCCGATATGCGAGCTTCGAGCTGCTTGTGCTCTTCCTGCGTGCCGCAAATGAAGCGTACCGATGCCATGCCATAGCCATAGCGATCAAGGGCGGCCTTGGCCGCAACACGCAATTCTTCATTGTCGGCGAGGCCGAGGTAATTATTCGCGCAGAAGTTCAGTACGTTTGAACCGTCAGCCACTTCGATCTTGGACGACTGCGTCGAGGTGATAATCCGTTCGGCTTTGTAGAGCCCGGACTGCCGGAGCGAGGAGAGCTCCGACCGCAGATGAGAGAGAAAGGAGCCGGTCATGCGACAGCCCACTGGGTCCTGTTACTCATAGGCGATCGGGGTGGACCATGCTGGATCACCATGCTTCTGCCAGTATATCTTGGTCAAGCGCCGAGTTATTGGACCGACGTTGCCGTCACCGATCGGCTCTTTCTCGACGCAGGTCACAGGCATGATGCCTCCCGCGGTCGATGTAATGAAGACCTCGTCGGCGCTGCGCAGTTCCGCACGAGATACGTCGACCGCTTCGACCTGCAGTCCGATCTCTGCGCAAATGTCGAACACGCTCCTGCGCGTTATGCCAGGAAGAACTCCAAATTCCGGAGTCCTGAGAGCGCCGCCCTTGACGATGAAGACGTTGAATCCTGGACCTTCCGCAATATTGCCGTTGGTATCCAGGATCAGCGCGGTCTCCCCGCCGGCGTCATAAGCGTCGAAAAGGCCCATGACGAGGTCCAGCCAATGATAGTTTTTGATGGTCGTGTCGACCGAGTTGGGAGGAATTCGAACGGTTTCGCTAATCGAAACGTGCAGCCCGCGTTCTAGCTGCTCCTTATTGGCGACGGATCCAAACGGTATCGCAAACGCAATGAAGCGATTCTCCGCTTGACGGGGATCGCGGCTAAAGGTTGGTGACGATCCGCGCGTGCAAATCATCTCGACGTAAGCAGACTTGTGTCCTGAGAGTGCCACACAATTGTGGAGGATTTCCTCCACCTCCCTACGGCCGTATGGAAGTGTCATCCTAAGGCGCTCGACGCCTCGCCAGAATCGATCAAGGTGCAGGTCGAGGCGAAAGAACCGACCATCCCACACATGAGCAGTGTCATACGTAGCGTCTGAGTGAAGGAAGCCATAGTCCAACACGGAGACTTTCGCCTCGGACATCGGAAGGTACTGACCATCCATGAATGCCACACCATGGGGATAACGGCGGCGGTCGACGTGATTCTGTTCGACATTTGGCAGCGCATTTACGGTGTTAGTCAGTGTGATTGTCACTGTGGCTCTCCCGGCAGTTTACCTGACCGATGCGGTGTGACCCGTCGTCGGATCACAATTCCCCCGCGCGTCGGCTCCAAGCTATAATTGGCACGGACAATTGATGGTAAAAAGCCAATCCCAAGTCATATACGAAGCGAACGCTTCAAAATGCATGGCGTGGAGACCGATAAATACACAAGCTAGCCCAGAACTGAGTGGCTCTTGGTTCGGGCGACCCGCCGCGTGTGAGAAGGCTGTAGGCACAAAATTCCCGGGAGCGTCGCTAGCTAATCGACGCAATGCTTGACGAAAGAAGCGCTTTTGCGTCAGCGCTTGGTGCGCAGAAAAAATGAAAGGCAATTAGAATGGCTTAGGATTTGTTGATCACGATCATTGTAGTTCATCGGGCCGTGTTTGAGCAAGTGTGCCAAGCTTCACGCCTGAAGCTGTTCGCGGGGTATTGCATCGTACCTCGCAAGCGCGCGGAGCTTTACGATCCAATGCGTCGCGATGCAGCGAGTCCTGTTTGCTTGCAGCGCTCTAGGCGGCCGCCCGGGTGACTGGAGCCCCTAGAGCACCGGACCGGAGATGCGCCCGATTTTCGCGAATGCGCTACAACGCATTGATCTGCACATCGAGTGCCCGGCGGCGGTTGCAACCAGAAAAAGCCACTGAAACGGCTGGTTCTTGCGATCGCCTGGGACGCGCGCTCCCGTTATTGTCTTGGCTGCTTTTGAGCCGTACGTTTCACTGGTCTGAACATTTTGGCGCAAATTTATCGCCAAGTATGTCATTCATTGCTCAGCAACTCGACGCGCGATCGGCTGTTACGATCGGCCGCGAGATGTCAAACTTGGAACTCGAACAAGATTCCTAACAGGCTATTCGCTGAGAGGTGTGGAGGATCGACGATGCCCTAGTTGGGTAGATGATCCATAGAAATAGAATAACGGTTCTTAGGCTTGGATAGGAGAGACACCTGTTAGAGGTGCGCCGACGGAGCAACCCCCCAGGAAACTCTCAGGCAAAAGGACTTCCAATGCCGAACAATCTGGAGAGCAGCGCAATTAGCGCTCACCGAAGGGGATCCTCTCAGAGCGAGGAAGAATCTCTCAGGTAAAAAGACAGATGGGGGCCGGGACTGGCGGATGTCCGAACCCTACTGTTGGAAAGCTAATGCCCCATATCATCATTCTAGGCGCAGGTATCGCTGGTGTCACTACGGCGTACGCGCTTCTGCAGAGTGGCCACCGAGTGACTGTAGTCGATCGCCATCGTTATCCTGCTATGGAAACGTCATTTGCAAATGGTGGTCAGCTATCGGCCAGCAATGCCGAGGTCTGGACGAGTTGGTCAACCATCAAGAAGGGCATCACTTGGATGCTCAAACAAGATGCGCCATTGTTGATGAACCCGGCTCCAAGCTGGCATAAGTATTCCTGGCTTGCTGAGTTCGCATCCAACATCCCGAAGTACGCGGATAACACCATCACAACGACCCGATTGGCGATCGCAGCACGCAAGCACATCTTCGAGATCGCCGAAAATGAGAATATCGCGTTCGATCTGGAGAGAAGAGGTATTCTTCACATCTATTACGACAAAGCTGGTTTTGACGCGGCGTTGGCTGTCAACAAGCTCCTCAATCAAGGTGGTCTTGATCGGCAGCCGGTTGCGCCTTCAGAGCTTGCGAGCATAGAACCGTCACTTCGCGGTTCGTTCTACGGCGGGTTCTACACTCCATCTGATTCAACAGGAGATATTCATAAGTTTACTCGAGGTCTTGCGGAAGCCTGTCGGAGAAGAGGTGCTCAGTTCGTTTTCGAAGCCGAGGTTGTGAGCATTGAGACCGGGAAAGGTGTGTCCTTGACGTGTCGATCATCGAACAACCCTTCCGAAAGCCGCGATGTCGCAGGCGATGCAATCATTGTTTGCGCGGGCGTGGGCAGTCGCCGACTTGCCGCGCTTCTGGGCGATCGCATCAATGTCTATCCGGTGAAAGGTTACTCCATTACTGTCCCTCTCGAAGATGAAACAAGCCAGAAAGGTGCGCCTTGGGTAAGCATGCTCGACGACAGAGCGAAGATCGTCACAAGCCGCCTAGGTAAAGACCGCTTACGAGTGGCTGGCACGGCAGAATTCAATGGGATGAATCGAGATATTCGACATGATCGGATACGACCACTCGTGGAGTGGGTGGAGCGTCTATTTCCTGAGGTCTCGACAGCCCACGTCGTCCCTTGGGCCGGCTTGAGGCCGATGATGCCGGACATGATGCCTCGCGTACTACGAGGCAAGCGAAAAAACGTCTTCTATAACACAGGGCACGGGCACCTGGGATGGACCCTTTCATGCATTACGGCAGAAATGGTCGCAGAAATAGTGAATAGCAACGCGTAATTCGGTCCGAGCATATAATGTTTTTCGAAGAGCTGCCGGCCTATTCCCCCGGTGGCTCTTCTTTAGGTATGCTGCAGATGCGGAGCGCTTGAACGATGGAAGTCGGCTAATGACGGTTGCGATATTGCGGCCGAGGGATAACGACGAACGGCGGGGTGGAGAGATATCTATCCTTCTGTCTAAACCTTTATCCGGGGCTCGAACTTGACGCGATCAAGCGTAATCATACTCTGGAATTTCCGCACGTTCGGATTTGTATACAGCTTTGTTTTGACGAAGATGTCGAACGCCTCGACATCATCTACAGTGACGATCAGAACGAAATCTGCGTCGCCTGTAACCATGTAGCACTGGCTGACCTCACTGGCCGCGCGCATCGCGCGCTTGAAATCGTCAACGAGGTCAAGGCGTTCGCGGTCGAGCTCGACCGTGACAACGACCGTTAGGGATTTGCCGAGGGCTTTCGGATCGACGAGCGAGATATCGGCAACAATCACTCCACTCGACCGCAACCTGTTAACGCGCCGCATGCATGAGGCAGAGGAGGAACCAACGACTTCCGCCAGGTTGGCAAAGGAGAGTAGGTTGTTCTTCTGTAGTGCCGCGAGAATTCTTCGATCCAGGTCGTCCATCCACCACACTCGGCTATTTCTGATAGGTTTCCGATGGCAAAATCGCGCCGCCTCGCAACTCGCCTTCGGATCGTTTCCGGAGCGAACATTTCAGCTCACTCATCGCTGCGATCTAGGCTTCCACGGGTGGTGTATTGTACAACAGATAATCTAGCGATAGGACCGAGAATTTTGCAAAGAAGCCGGCAAAACTTGCCAGCCGGTCGACGGAAAGGGAAGCCCTAATTTCCAGTCCGGCGTTAGGGATAAGCGAGTTGGATGGGCTCCGCCTGTGTGTGCCAGAGCCGAAATCCGGACCTATTTTAAGGCGCTTCCCAACCCTCCGGTCGCGTGGTTCGAAGCTCGAACATGCAGATCGGGTTGAAGAACCGCGCAAATCCACAAGCACCTATGAATAGCGTCGATTGTCTTCTGTACTTCGATGCAGTTAGCTGCGCCCCGGCTTGGCCAGTGTGCAAGCACCGAGCTTCGGCAAGGCGTAGGATGAAATGCCGCGCGTCAGGACGCGGAGAAGTGTTTCAATCTCACAAGCTTGATTTGCCCCCGAGAAGACCATTCCGGACTCTCGAGTTGTGGAGAAGACTACGCCATCGAGCACTCGAGCCCAGTTCGACATGGGTTTGGTGTGCGCAAGTGCCGTGCGATCAACTGCAGAACGTCTGCGCGTTGACGTATTTGTCCGTTGCAAAGGTCTTGTCATGGATGGCAAATGTGAAGCCACAGCGAATGCCGCAACTCGCCGCTTTACAGTCGTCGCTCGTTTGCCGACCAAATTGATGGCGCGAGCCCGACGTTCAGTCAAAACGGTCGCACGTCGCGGATTGTGCGACAAACCACAGGATCAAAGGCATCATAGTGTCGACAAAAACAATGTGCTGCCAGGAATATGGCGAGATCAAGTGGAGTCTCCATCGGTCAGAGCAAGCTATGCAGAGCAAGATAATTCAGCGCTGTAGCAATGCCCGCCATACCTCCTTGCAGCCATCCTGATCAGTGCTTTCGGTCAACCGGTCGATAAGGTTCTGAAAAAGTACAATACATATCGGCGAACCTCCGGCTACCACTTGTCCTACGGCCCCGGCCATCGCCGGGCAACGGCGTCATGCGCGGTTCCGTCCGGGCGCTCTTCTGTCCATCGAACAGACCCGAACGGCCTCTCGAGCATACGCCGGACGCGCACTGGTTCAGGACCGATATGGAAAGCCATGGCCTGCTGGTCCAGCGCGCGCTCCGCCTGAGTTGAGCGGTTGCGCTGCCGCAGATAATCGAGCCACGTCGGGCAATGATAACGCTCGGTCCAGAGTTCGGGATCGGCAATGTCGCGTGCAATCGACCAACCATATGCGCCGTTGCGCTGCCGAAATAACTGGACCTCCTGGATTACTTCGTGGAAGGCGCGTGCATTCTCCTGAGGGATCCGATATTCGACTTCCACCACAAGTGGCCCGCTACGTCCGGTCAAGGCGAGCCGGACCTTGGGATTCTCAAGTAACTCGGCCGCTTCGTCTTGCGCATCGATGCGCGGCATGGTCAGCCACATCCCGAGGATGGGTGAACTGAGCATCAGAGCTGCTGATATCAGAAGCGCGATGTCGACCCCGGCCGCGTCGGTCAGATGCCCCCAGCCCCAACTGCCGAGTGCAATCCCACCGGAGCTCACTGCTTGATAAGCCGCGAGCGATCGCCCGGCCACCCAGCGTGGCGACGAGATCTGCACGCCGATGCTAAACAGAACCCACGCAATCATCCATACGGCCCCCGCCAATACGAGCGCGGTGCCAGTCAAAATCAGCTCTCGGCTCAGGGCTACCGCGGCAACAGCGCCCCCCATAGACAGAGCGCAACCGCGGATTGCTGCTTCGCCGCTCATTCGTTTGCGCACCTGGGGGATACATAACGCGCCGATCACAGCACCTAGACCAAAGGCGCTGAACATGAGGCCATAAGTCTGGGCGCCGCCGCGTAGGAGATCGCGTGCAACGAGCGGCATAAGCGCAAGAATAGCGCCGCCGATGACGCCGGTTACTAGGGCGCGAAACAGAACGATCCTGATGGATGGCGAGTTCGTGATATAGCGTACACCAGAAATGATCGCGCGGTCGAGTGTTTCCGGAGGCAAGCGCGAGGGTTTGGGGGCGCGCTTCCATACGAATAGAGCGAGCATTAGTGGCAGATACAGCAGTGCGTTGAGCGCAAACGCAGCAACCGCGCCGCCGGCTGCAACCAGAGTACCGCCGATGGCAGGACCGATGCTGCGCGCGATATTGTAGCTGATGCCGTTCAACGCGACGGCCGCGGGAAGCGCCGCGGGGGGCACCTGTTCGCCGACCGAAGATTGCCAAGCTGGCCCCATCAGCGCCATTCCACTACCGACGACAAAGCAGAGCACCAGCAAACTAATTGGCGTTGTGAGACCCTGCCAGTCGAGCACGGTCAGCGCAGTTGCACCGCAAAGCTCAATCGACAACGCCACCAACCCTACGACGCGACGGTCATGCAGGTCGGCGATGGCTCCGGCCAACATCGAGATCAGCATGACGGGCATCATGAGCGCCGTCTGCACCAGTGCAACTCGATCCGCGGAGGGCGTCATCTGCGTCATAGCCCAAGCTGCGCCCACGCCTTGGACCAACAGGCCAAGGTTAGTTAGTAAGCTCGCAAGCCAGATGCGGCGGAAGGTTGGATAGCGCAACGGTGCGGTGATTCCGCCGGCGCCGAACGGCTTGGAGGGATCATTCATCTCGGCTCCTGCGGTGTTCCTAAGGCGGCGCTTCTGAGAGATAAGTGACGAAATTATAACTTCTTCATCTGCCGTCGCACAAACGCTCCTTCCGTTCACCTTGACGCACCTCACGCTCGGAAGCCGGTGTGAGAAGATGTTCGGGAAGCAGCCTCGACGTTCTCTCGCCAGTTGGCTGATGTACGCATTGCGGGTTCGCGGCTCGTTCGCTTCTCATCTCGCGGTAGAGCTCCCGGCATAGAGCACTTGGCTTTACGACGGATTCGTGTATGTGGTGAGAAAGCCACGTCTGATGCTGAAACTTTCGAAAGAACGTCGACCGTTCTGCGTAGATCGGAAATGCAAAGCCGACAGACAGAGAGCTGTACTCGGGCAAGAAACGTTAGTTTGAGCCTGCTGACTGTTCTACTCGCACCTACAATGGTTGGAAGCTATCATCACTTGGCATGCGACCGCTCAGAAGCGGCTGTCGAGAATGATCACAGAAAGAAGCCGCCGGTCTATGAGACCGGCGGCCAAGTCAGGGAGGTAGCCCCGAGGGGCTGCGGTAAAGCCACATACCGCATGCAACCGCCGATCGCTCGGCGGATTTGTATTCAAAGAGAACGACGACAAAAGCATGTCTGAGTTGTCGCTACTATAAGGGGACACGGTGAGAAACCCGTGCGAGGCATCACGCCCGGTTTATTTTTCACGTGTGCCGATGAGGCGTCAGTTTTGTGCGATTTGAACCAACCGCGACATCGAGCCGACCACTAGAGTTTCGAACAGAGCTGGAGTTTCTAGCCAAAACTTGTGCGGGAGTCGCACCCACGAGTTTCTCGTAAAGGAGGATATCCGTCGCGCCCTCGGTGTTGATCACAAAGACCCGCGCGTCGGATCTCAAATCAAGTTTGTTGCGCAGCTCCTCGTCGGAAGTAGCCTTCAACAAAGCGGCGACGCCAACCCCTCCGCTCTCGCCTGCAACGACGGTAGGGTCGCCATGGTGCGGATTTGCTAAGCGCCTCATGACGCCAATTGCGTCCTCGTCTTCCACCACCATGAAGGCGTCGGCTGCGCGCGAAAGCACGCGCCAAGCGACGAGAGAGGGCTCGTAACATTCGAGCATCGCCATCACCGTAGAATGTTCGTATGGCACCTTGACTGGACGTCCTGCCCGAGCGCTTTCAAAAAGGCACGCCGCTCGCGATGGTTCAACAACAGTAAAAAACGGGCGATCATCACCGAACGCGATTGAGAAATGTCCCGCAACTGTGGCCGCCAGTCCACCTACCCCGGCCTGAATGAAGACGTGGGTAGGAGATTCAGGCAGTTGTCGCAGCGCCTCACTCAGTAGGGCCGTATACCCCTGCATCACCAGTGCCGGGATACGCTCGTAACCGGGCCAAGATGTATCAGAAACTGTCAGCCATCCGCGTTCCCTTGCTACTCGGGATGCCTCGGCAACCGCGTCGTCATAGGTGCCGTCAACGCGAATTATCTGCGCACCGAAGCTGGCGATTGCAGCGACGCGCTCGTTGCTCACGCCCGAGTGAACGAAGATGACGCATTTTGCGCTGGCGAGCCGGGCACCTTGAGCGACCGATCTTCCATGATTACCATCCGTGGCACATGAAACCGTCATGGCTTCTGCCACCGCCCTTGCGTCGGGTCTGTGTATCTCGGAAATGTCGATTGAACGTCCTAGCTGTCGCGCGGCTTCCTCAAGTATCAATCGAATCACAGCATAAGAGCCGCCCAAAGCTTTGAAGCTGCCCAGTCCGTGTCGATGGGCTTCATCCTTGAGATAGATTGAGCCAACTCCAATCTCGCGAGCAAGCCCAGGCAAGGAAATGAGGGGAGTTTGCTTGTGGCCCTCCCGGTGCTCAAGAAATCGCTCGACCTCACGGGCTGCCTCAAGGCCCAGTACCTCAGAGTCCGACGCATCCAAGGGGGCTCGATAGTCGACGTGCTCGTTCAAGAATAACATGGTTTCCACGTTCTTCTGGTTCAACCAGCGTTAAAGTACTTCATAAAGGGTGAGAAAAGCGCTGCATTACGGGGCGGTTTGTGCAAGATTCGCTCGCCGACCCCGATATCTGGTAGCGCCGCGCGCGTCTAGAAAGAGCCATAGCCAGGAGTGTCGGATCTCTAGCGGTCTTACAGGTTCATTTGGCTTAGTCGGAAAGGAATGAGGGAGCGGAAGTGATCGAAAAAAGGAGTGAGTTAGCTGGTCGCGAACTGGATCGGTTTGATCTTGCAATCCTGAAGATTCTGCAGCGAGACAACAAGACTCCGCAGCGCGCGATCGCAGAGACGGTTGGCCTTTCTGCGCCCGCGGTTCAACGCCGTGTCAGGCGCATGGAGGAAAACGGGACCATTGTTGCCAACGTCGCCATTGTCGATCCTTCCAGTGTGCGGCAGGAAATCACGTTGGTCGTAGAGGTCGAGATGGACAGCGAGCTCGGTCATCTTCACGATCAAGCAAAACGTGCTTTCACTCAAGCGCCTGAAATACAGCAGTGCTATTACGTGACGGGCGAGATCGATTTTGTATTGGTCATTACCGTGCGCTCGATGACCGATTACGAAGCCCTAAGCAGACGATTATTCTTCGGGAATAACCACGTTAAACGGTTCCGAAGCTTTGTGGCTATGGATCGGGTTAAGGTGGGCCTTTCATTGAATTTGGATGCTCGAAAAGAAGGAGTGGAAGCTCGGGTCGATAGAAGGAATGCTTGAGGGGAGGGCACGTGCCGCTCTAAGCTGTTGTCCAGGTCGTCGGAAGTGATGCCTTCCTTATTGTGCAGTTATCTCGAGCTTCTCACGGTCGGCAGGCCCCAACCAAAGCTGTTGCCAGGAACCACAGGTTGATCGGCAAAATCGAATGATTCGTCGTCCGTGAAGAACTCTCCAAGCCATTGAGCGGGAGTCGATTTTTTGGAGCGGGGCGACGTTTGAGATTGCAAGCTTTTTGGGTTTGAAGGCCGGGAAGCTTGCAATTTCATTTTTGCGATTCCTCGAATCGCGGGTCGTGATTCCATGATCGCGTCGGAGGGGACGATGCAACCCAAGGAACGACGGGACAGCGGACAGGCTGATCTTCTGCGCTCCCGGCTGGACGCGATCATCGACATGAACCGTGCGCTGGTGAAGCCGGCGCGGACGATCGACTGGTCGTTCCTCGAGAGAGCTGTTCGGCGCGGTCTACGAGGATAAGCCGGGTCGGCCGCCGCTGCCGACGCGGCTGATGGCCGGATTGGCCACCCTCAAGCACACCTACGACCTCTCCGATGAAGTGCTGTGCGAGCGTTGGGTGGAGAACCCCTATTACCGTGTGCCTCGTAGCTGGTGCGTATCTGCCAGCATAACTGTGTTGAAGATGGGAGCTGACCTCCCGGAGCCGGCCTGCAGGGGCAGGCTTCAAACCACTCCAGGCTGCTGCGTTTAAGAGACGTGGTGGTGAGCGCTGGGGAAAAGGCGGCGGGCTACGCCGTCAGGTGAGTGATGGGAAGATGAGCGCAAGCGAACCGCCGATGACGCATCGAAATGGGTCCAGACGCTGTCAAAACGAGCATCGTGGTAATGATGCTCGGAAGAGTGTGGGCGATACCTGCTTACGGTCCACGCGGCAGCCGGTGTATAGGCGGCATGATCTCATCACAGGCTTCAATCCGGAACGAGGGAACCTGGCTCGGGGTGTTAAGGGAAATCCGCAAGTGGCGCACACCACGAGGGAGAATACCAAAACCCGAGACAGGGGCGGAGCAGCCTGTAGTAGCGCTGAAGTGGCTGCAATGGCCATGGAGCGAAGGGGCTGCGTTATCCTGTCCGACATCGGACGCCAACCGGCTTTGTCGGGAGGAGCGTCATGACGCCGGACAAACCGTTGCCGATCACCAAGCGTATGGTCTGGGAGGCCTACCAGCTGGTGGCAGGGAATGGAAAAGCGGCGGGCGTCGATGGCCAGAGCCTGGATGAATTCGCGCAGGACCTTGGGAATAACCTCTACAAGCTCTGGAATCGCATGGCGTCGGGAAGCTATCTCCCGCCTGCGGTCAAGCGCGTGGAGATTCCCAAAGCCAACGGCGGCATCCGTCCTCTGGGCATTCCGACGGTCGCAGACCGCGTCGCGCAGATGGTGGTCAAGCAGTATCTGGAACCGGGGTTGGATCGAGCGTTTGATCCTGACTCCTATGGCTATCGGCCGGGAAAATCAGCGCATCTGGCGATCGAGCAAACGCGCAAGCGGTGCTGGGACTATGACTGGGCTTTGGATCTCGACATCAAAGGCTTTTTCGACACGATCGATCATGCCCTTTTGGTGAGAGCGCTTCGGAAGCATTGTCAGGAGCCCTGGGTCTTGCTGTACGTCGAGAGATGGCTGAAGGCTCCGGTGGAGATGCCCGATGGGACTATCCAGAAACGGGAAGCCGGAACACCGCAAGGTGGAGTGGTAAGCCCGTTGCTGGCAAATCTTTTTCTGCATTACGCCTTCGATGCGTGGATGCGTCGGATGTTTCCGCGCATTCCGTTCGAACGCTATGCCGATGATGCAATCTGCCATTGCCGGACACGGCAAGAAGCGGAGCATCTAAAGGCGGTTTTGGAGAAAAGGTTGGCCGACTGTCATCTGACGCTGCACCCGCAGAAAACCCAAGTGGTTTACTGCAAGGACAGCAATCGACGCGGGACACATCCGCAAGTCCACTTCACCTTCCTTGGCTTCACCTTCCGACCCCGCATGGCGAAGAATCGTTGGGGAAAGCTCTTCACGTGCTTCCTTCCCGCAGTTAGTCCGCAGGCGCTCACGCGCATGCGGGAGCGGATAAGGAGCTGGCGCTTGCCACAGCACGCGCCGCTTCCGTTGGCTGATATAGCCCGAATACTCAATCCGGTCCTTCAAGGGTGGTGGCAGTATTACGGGCGCTTCTATCCAACGGAGCTGTGGAAGCTGTTCACGTACTTCGACGAACGTCTCGGAGCCTGGCTCCGACGGAAGTACAAGCCGCTCAAAAGGCACCGGGGACGGAGCTTGCGGCGGCTGAACGGCATTGCGAAGCGCAACCCCTCGCTCTTCGTCCATTGGGCACGCCTTGGCCACGCAACGGTTGGGTGACAAGAGCCGGATGATGCGAGAGTATCACGTCCGGTTGTGTGTCCAGGTAAAGCTAGCGTGTTCAGCAGGAGACAGACCTGCCGGGGTAGAAGTCAGAGCCCCGTAGTTTGGATAGCGGAGGGAGTAGAAACAGAACCTTCGAAGCCTATCGACAAGGTCTCCCAAGGGGAGGTCACGAGTCGGCGGGCCGTATCAAAAGAGAACGCATTGTGGCCTCGAAAGTGAGTAACTCCGAGGGCCGAGCCTGCAACCGTAGGGCGAAGGCAGTATGGGTTATAGCGCGACAATCAGGATGAGAGCGGCGCGTCAATCAAGATGAGACGAGGCGACCGAGTCAGGGGATCATTGACGCTCGCGGCGGTTTTGGCAAGGCTTGATTGACGCCGCGCGACAATC
>NZ_LGHK01000152.1 GCF_001908235.1 Bradyrhizobium sp. NAS96.2 | reverse complement strand
GCGGGCACTGCTGCGGTCTTGCGCGGTGCTGCGTCGGCCTCCTTCAGCAGCGCGAGCCGCACCTTGGCGGTCGCCTGGTTGGCTTTGCTGCCGGCGTCGGAGGCGACGCCCTCGATCACCACAGCGTAATCTTCCTTGGCGTGCGCAGCATCGCCCTTCGCTTCATAGGAGAGGCCGCGCTGGGTGTAAGCCGAGATCAGCACGCTGCCGGGCGGCGTCATGATGTTGACCGGCGCTTTCGCCTTCGCGAGCCGGATTGCTTCCGTCGTGTCCGCGATCGCGCGCGCGATGTCGCCCTTGGCGCGCCAGATCACGGCGCGGCGGATCAGCGGCTGCGGCAGTGACGGATCGATCCTGACCGCCTCGTTGATGTCGGCCAGTGCGCCGTCGAGATCGCCGAGCGCCTGCTTCGACGCGCCGCGGTTCTGATAGGAGAACGCCGATCTTGGATCGGCCTTGATCGCCGCGTCATAGTCGGCAATCGCCTTGGCGTAGTCACCCTTGCCGCGATAGGCGTTGCCGCGGTTGTGATAGATGATGCCGCTCGGCCCCATCCGCAGCGCGTCGTTGAAGTCGGCGATCGCGATGTCGTACTCGCCCTTGTCGTAATAGGCCGAGCCGCGCAGATTGTAGACGGCGGTGCTGGGCTTGAGACGCAGCGCCTCGGTCGCGTCTGCAATCACCTGCGGGTAGTAGCCCTTCTTGTTCCAGCCGACCGCGCGCCAGAAATAGATGGTCGCGAGCTTCTCGCCGGAAAACACCTTCAGCGCGATGATCTTGGTGCAGGCGTCGATCATCTGGTCGGCCGGCGTGGTGTCGGTCGTGCAGAGCGGGCCGAGCTGGGCGCGCGTCTGGGCGAAACCGGGCGCCGGCCACAGGATGGGAAGGAGCAGGCAGGGGATCAGGAGCAGGCGGCGCATCGGTCATCCGGACGTGGCGGCCGTCATCGTGATCGGCGACGGCGAGGTGGCTCTGGGGACGATCATGAATGTTTGGTGATTGGGCGGTAGAGGGGGTTCAACTGGTGGGAAAACGGTGATAAGACGTCGCCGCACACTATCTCTGCCCACTTTTGTCCCACTCGCTGCTGCCCACTCCAGGCGCTATGAAGAACGACGAAATCCTCAGCCAGATCACGGATTTCTGCCGGCGCTCCGACATGGCGGAGACGACGTTCGGCCGCCGTGCCGTCAATGACGGCAAGCTGGTGCACCGGCTGCGCGAGGGCAAGCGCATCACCATCGATACGCTCGATCGCATCAATGGCTTCATCGCGACGTCGACGCCGGGGGGCGTGGCGCCGCCGCGCGGCCTCGTGGTGCCGCCGGAAAAGCGCGATCCGAGGGGGAATTTCCGCTTCTTCGAGAACCGCCAGCGCTATCTGCTGTTCGTGCACACCTGCAGCGAGAAGCGGGTGATCGCCGACCGGGTCGCGCTGGAACTGGCCGCGATCCACCCCCGGCCGCCGGCGCTGCGGGTGTTCGACGCCGGAATGGGTGATGGCACCGTGCTGGCGCGCGTCCTGCGCGCCATGCATGGCCGCTTCCCACATATGCCGTTCTATGTCGCTGGCAAGGAACTGAGCCTGGAGGACGTTCGCCTCACCCTGGACAAGGTCCCCGATCGCCTGTTCGAGCACCCGGCCAGCGTCTTCGTCTTCACCAACATGTACTACGCCGAGGCGCCCTGGCTGACGCCCAAGAACTCCGCGGCGGCCGCCAGCATGATCTGGCACGAGGTGGCCCTGCGGGGAGCTTCCTCCGGTGATTTCGAGGCCCAGATCGCGGAACTCGGTCCATTCCTGGAGCAGAATTGGCGGGCCAACCTCAGCCCCGGCAATGCGATGCCGATCTATGAGCGGCCGGTGGCGCTGGTGCTGTACCGGGACGACCACCGCTTCCTGCTCGATTCCATCATTCCGCGGGCCGGCCGCACCGAAGCCAATTTCGATCTTGTGATCGCCTCCCAGCCCTACCGCGCCAAATCCTCGGTGAATTTCCGCGCCAAGCGGATCATCGCGCCGCTGGCCCGCGCGCTGCGCGGTGGCGGGCGGTTGATAGGAATCCACTCCCACGGCGGCGATCCCGGGCTTGAAATGATTCAAGCCGTCTGGCCCGGAGAAAATCCTTTCGCCGTCAGCCGTCATGAGATACTGCGCGCGGTGAAATACGAGTTGGGCTCGGCGGGTCGCGAGCTGAACTTCAATGCCTATGCCGATAACCGTTCGATCTTCCGATATGATATGGAAGCGCTGCCAAATGAGGTGACCGGCTCGATCGGAACCTCGACCGCCTTCGCCGCGTGGAATGCCGCGGTGTATGTCGCGCAGATCGAAGATGAGCGGTTGACCGAAACGACCGAAAACGGACGAGCTCTCGAGGCCACACGCGAAGTTCTCCGCAAACACAACGGGCTGTGGTTTTACGACGAATCCTACGTCATCTCGCGGCGACGAGACTGACATTCCGGGGACATATTCACCAACCAACGTCGGACTTCGACGAAACAAGGGGTTTGCTTGATGCGCGCGTCTTATCTCTTCACCAGCGAGTCGGTCTCGGAAGGCCATCCGGACAAGGTCTGCGATCGTATCTCGGATGAGATCGTCGATCTGTTCTACCGCGAGGGACCGAAAGCGGGCATCGACCCGTGGCAGATCCGCGCGGCGTGCGAAACGCTCGCGACCACCAACAAGGTGGTGATCGCCGGCGAAACGCGCGGCCCGAGCTCGGTCACCAACGAGCACATCGAGAGCGTCGTGCGCGGCGCAATCAAGGACATCGGCTACGAGCAGGACGGCTTCCACTGGAAGACCTGCGATATCGAGATCCTGCTGCATCCGCAGTCGGCCGATATCGCGCAGGGCGTCGACGCGCTGCAGCCGGGCGAGGTCAAGGAAGAGGGTGCCGGCGACCAGGGCATCATGTTCGGTTACGCCACCAATGAGACGCCCGACCTGATGCCGGCGCCAATCTTCTACGCCCACAAGATCCTGCGCCTGATCTCCGAAGCGCGCCACTCCGGCAAGGAGAAGGTGCTGGGTCCGGACTCCAAGAGCCAGGTCACCGTGCAGTACGAGAACGGCAAGCCGGTCGGCGTCCGCGAGATCGTGGTCTCGCACCAGCATCTGGTCGAGGATCTCTCCTCCAACCAGATCCGCGACATCGTCGAGCCGTATGTGCGCGAGGCGCTGCCGAAGGAGTGGATCAACGGCAAGACGATCTGGCACATCAATCCGACCGGCAAGTTCTTCATCGGCGGTCCCGACGGCGACTCCGGCCTGACCGGCCGCAAGATCATCGTCGACACCTATGGCGGCGCGGCTCCGCATGGCGGCGGCGCGTTCTCCGGCAAGGATCCGACCAAGGTCGATCGCTCGGCCGCTTATGCCGCGCGCTATGTCGCCAAGAACATTGTCGCGGCCGGTCTTGCCGACCGCTGCACGTTGCAGCTCGCCTACGCGATCGGCGTGGCGCGTCCGCTGTCGATCTACATCGACACCCACGGCACCGGTAAGGTGTCGGAGGACGAGCTCGAGAAGGCGGCCGCCAAGGCGATGGATCTGACGCCGCGCGGCATCCGCACCCATCTCGACCTCAACCGCCCGATCTACGCGCGCACCTCGGCCTACGGCCATTTCGGCCGTACGCCGGACAATGAGGGCGGCTTCTCCTGGGAGAAGACCGATCTCGTCGAGCAGCTCAAGCGCGCGCTCTAACTTTCTTACCTCGCCCCGCTTGCGGGGAGAGGTCGCCGCGAAGCGGCGGGTGAGGGGGACTCTCCGCGAGCTCAGCGCGCGGGTAGAGCCCCTCACCCCAGCCCTCTCCCCGGGGAGAGGGAGAAGATCGTGCAACATCGCGTTCCGCTCGCTTTGCAACTGACACGCTGGATTCACCCACTAGGAAACCGACATGAACGCCCCCACGAAGCCCGGCTTCACCGACTACGTCGTCAAGGACATTGCGCTCGCCGATTTCGGCCGCAAGGAAATCTCGCTGGCCGAGACCGAAATGCCCGGCCTGATGGCCACCCGCGAGGAGTTCGGCCCCAAGCAGCCGCTGAAGGGCGCGCGCATCGCGGGCTCGCTGCACATGACGATCCAGACCGCCGTGCTGATCGAGACGCTGGCCGCGCTCGGCGCCGACATCCGCTGGGTCTCCTGCAACATCTATTCGACCCAGGATCACGCCGCCGCGGCAATCGCCGCCGCCGGCATTCCGGTGTTCGCCGTCAAGGGCGAGACGCTGACCGAGTACTGGGACTACACCGCCAAGCTGTTCGACTGGCATGGCGGCGGCACCCCGAACATGATCCTCGATGACGGCGGCGACGCCACCATGCTGGTGCATGCCGGCTATCGCGCCGAGCAGGGCGACACCGCCTTCCTCGACAAGCCGACCTCCGAGGAAGAGGAGATCTTCTACGCGCTGGTCAAGCGCCTGCTGAAGGAGAAGCCGAAGGGCTACTTCGCCGAAATCGCCAAGAACATCAAGGGCGTCTCGGAAGAGACCACCACGGGCGTGCATCGTCTCTACGAGATGGCCAACAAGGGCACGCTGCTGTTCCCGGCGATCAACGTCAACGACAGCGTCACCAAGTCGAAGTTCGACAATCTCTATGGCTGCCGCGAGTCGCTGGTCGACGGCATCCGCCGCGGCACCGACGTGATGCTGTCGGGCAAGGTCGCGATGGTCGCCGGCTTCGGCGACGTCGGCAAGGGCTCGGCGGCCTCGCTGCGCCAGGCCGGCTGCCGCGTCATGGTCTCCGAAGTCGATCCGATCTGCGCGCTGCAGGCGGCGATGGAAGGCTATGAGGTCGTGACCATGGAAGACGCCGCGCCGCGCGCCGACATCTTCGTCACCGCCACCGGCAACAAGGACATCATCACCATCGACCACATGCGCGCGATGAAGGATCGCGCCATCGTCTGCAACATCGGTCACTTCGACAACGAGATCCAGATCGCGTCCTTGCGCAATCTGAAGTGGACCAACATCAAGCCGCAGGTCGACGAGATCGAATTCCCCGACAAGCACCGCATCATCATGCTGTCGGAGGGGCGCCTCGTGAACCTCGGCAATGCGATGGGCCACCCGTCCTTCGTGATGTCGGCCTCGTTCACCAACCAGACGCTGGCGCAGATCGAACTCTGGGCCAACAACAAGGACGGCAAGTACGCCAAGAAGGTCTACGTGCTGCCGAAGACGCTCGACGAGAAGGTCGCCCGCCTGCACCTCGCCAAGATCGGCGTCAAGCTGACCGAGCTGCGCAAGGACCAGGCCGATTATATCGGCGTCAAGCAGGAAGGTCCGTACAAGTCGGATCACTACCGCTACTGAGCTGCGCTGACTGCGATCGATGAAGTGAAGAGCCCCGGCATCGTCCGGGGCTTTTTGCTGACTCCGTTGCGCGCTCGTGGACTACTGCCGTGATGACGCCGATCCACCGATGTCGTCCCTGCGAAAGCAGGGACCCATACGCCGCGGCGGCTGTTGTTGAAGGGACTCGTCGGTCCAGCATCGCCAACAACGAGCATTTGTGGTTATGGGTTCCCCGCTTTCGCAGGGACGACAGTGAGTTTGTTGCACGGTCCGGGAGACATACGTCCGCATTCGCGCGACATGGTCTGCCCGAGCTTTGCTTGTCGTTCCGCCCTCTCATGAACAGAGGGCGCCGTAATCCGCCTCACCCCGGCTTCCGCGCCGTGCCGTGTCCGAGCTGCCGCGAGATATCGCCGGCGCAATCGCGCAGCGCGGCCGCGATGGCGCTGTCCCAGCCGGCGTCGAAGGTGCCTTCCGGGCCCATCGCTGTTATGACCAGGGCGACGTGGCCGGCGTGATCGAACACCGGGGCGGCGAAGGCATTGACGCCGGGGAGGGGATCGCCGATCGCGCGCGCGAGACCGCGGCTCTGAACCTCCGCAAGCATCTCCGTGGTCTTGGCGCTGATGGTCTCGCGCTTCGGATTGTAGCCGACGCCAAGGCGGTCGAGGCCGCTCTCGAGCGCGGTCTTGACGGCGTTCGGCGGCATGAAGGCGGCGAAGGCGCGGCCGGTCGCGGTCTCGAGCAACGCCACCACCGATCCGACGCGCATCGCGATATGCACGGGATGGCTCGGCTCCTCGAGCCGCACCACGGTCGCACCGTGGGTGCCCCACACCGACAGCGACACCGCGTGATTGATGCTGTCGGCGAGCGCGGCGATCTTGGGCGTCGCGATCCGCACCGCGGACTGCCGGCGCAGGCTGATCAGGCCGAGCTCGAGCGCCAGCGCGCCGATCTCGTAGCGGCCGGTGGTCTCGTCCTGCTCGATCAGGCCGATGCGCGAAAAACTGACGAGATAAGGATGCGCCTTGGCCGGCGGCATGCCGGCTTCGCGCGCGAGATCGCGCAGCATCATCGGCTCGCCGCTGCGGGCGAGCGCGCGAAGCAATTCTCCGCCGACCTCGATCGATTGTATGCCGCGGCTTTCTCTCGTCATCGCGTCCTGCCAGCTCTCCGACAACGTCCTTATACGGCGAGAAACCCTCCGTCGACCGGCATGGTCACGCCGTTCACATAAGACGCCAGCTCCGAGGCGAGGAACACCACCGGTCCGACCAGCTCCTCGGGCTGGCCGACGCGGCCGAGCGGCGTGCGGCCGAGAAATCCGGCAAGCCGGGCAGGGTTGCTTCGGTCATCGCTGTCTCGATCACGCCGGGCGCGATCGCATTGACCCTGATGCCGTCGGCGGCGAGCTCGCGGGCGAGCGCCTGGGTCAACAGCTTCACGCCGCCCTTGGAGGGCGCGTAGCCCAGCGTGTCGGCGACGCCGAGGAAGGAGGCGATCGAGCCGAGATTGATGATCGCGCCGCGCGTCTCGCGCAGCGCCGGCAGGAAGGCGTGGGTGACGTTGAAGGTGCCGGTCAAATTGACGTCGAGTACCCGCCGCCAATTGTCCTGCGCCCGCGGGGAAGAGATGCCCTCGCGGATGATGATGCCTGCATTGTTGACCAGGATCGCGATCGGCCCGACCTCGCGCGTCATCCTTTGCGCCAGCGCGTAGCAGGCCTCGGCGTCGGTCACGTCGAGTTCGAAGGACCATGCCGCGCGACCGCGCTGGCGGATGTCGGCCGCGGTTTGCTCGGCGCCGGCAAGATCGATGTCGGTCACGACAACATCAGCGCCATGCGCCGCAAGGCCGAGCGCGATGGCGCGTCCATTGCCGTGCGCTGCCCCGGTGACCAGAGCGCGCTTGCCGGTAAGTAGGTTCGGCAATGCGCTCATGCTGCGCTTCTCTCTGCCGCTGCGCCGGCGATGTGCTTGCCCGCGATATAGCCGAAGGTCAGCGCGGGGCCGAGCGTGATGCCGGCGCCGGGATAATTGCCGCCCATGATGCTCGCCATGTCGTTGCCGGCGGCATAGAGGCCGGCAATCGGCTGGCCGTCGGCGTCGAGCGCGCGGGCATTGGCGTCGGTCCGGATGCCGGCATAGGTGCCGAGATCGCCGATCACCATCTTGATGGCGTAGAACGGCCCGTGCTGGATCGGCGCGATGCAGGGATTGGGCCCGTGCAGCGCGTCGCCCTGATAGCGGTTATAGGCGCGCGAGCCCTTGCCGAAGGCGGGATCACGCCCCTCGGCCGCGGTCGTGTTGAATTCGGCGACGGTCGCCTCGAATGCTCCTGCGTCGATGCCCGTCTGCGCAGCGAGCTCTGCGAGCGTCGCGCCGCGCTTCAGATAGCCAGTCTTCAGATGATGACCGAGCGGCATCGGGCGCGGCGGTACGCAGCCGAGGCCGTATTTGCGCAGCGTCTCGTGATCGCAGACCAGATATGCCGCGATCTCCTCGCCGGACTTCGCTGCCCTGATCATCGCCTGCACGAAGTCGTGGTAGGAATTGCCTTCATTGGCGAAGCGCTTGCCGTCGGCCATCACAGCGATCACGCCGGGCTTGGCGCGATCGATGAAATGCGGCATCACGCCCTTCGAGCCGTCCTTGCGCGTGGTGACCGAGACCGGCACCCAGGCTGCGGCATTCGGCAGCGAGTCCTCGACGCGGCCGCCGGCGGATTCCGCAAGCCGCAAGCCGTCGCCGGTGTTCCCGGTCGGACCCGGCGAATAGTGTTCCTTGCCGGTCGGCGCATGCGGAAACATCTTCTGCCGCCGCGCGACGTCATGTGGGAAGCCGCCGCAGGCGAGCACGACGCCGCGTTTCGCGTTGACCCGGACGGTGCGGCCCTCGCGCACGACGATTGCGCCGCGCACGGCGCCGTTCTCGACGATCAATTCGCGCACCGGCGAGTTGAGCCAGAGCGGGATTTTGAGGTCGAAGGCGGATTTCGCCAGCCGGCCGGCCAGCGCGTTGCCGTTGGTCAGCGTCATGCCGCGGCCGTTGCGCATCACGTCTATAGCGTGCTTCGATAGCCGCTTGGCGACATAGGCCGCCGAGGTCAGCGACCGCGTCGCGCGCATGAAGTGCACGATCTCCTTGCCGGAGCCGAGCATCATGCCGAACACGGTGAGCTCGGGCAGGGGACTGCCGAGATTCTTCAGGGCGTCGCCGAGCTCGTGGGCGTCGAACGGCCGCGTCACCATCGAGCGGCCGCCCTGCGCGCCGCCGGGCGCTTCGGCATGATAGTCCGGGAAGGTCAGCGGCATGTCGAAACGAACCGCGGTCTTCGTCGTGAAGAAGTCGACCGCCTTCGGCCCTTCGGTCAGGAAGGCATCGACCCGCGCGGCGTCAAAACTGTTGCCGGCCTCGTGACGCAGATAGGTTTTGGCCTGGTCGGGGTTTTCTTCGATGCCCCAGGCCCTGGCCAGCGAGGTGCCGGGGATCCACAGCCAGCCGCCGGAGCGCGCCGTGGTGCCGCCGAACCGCGGCTCCTTCTCGACGACGAGAACCTTCAGGCCGTGATGGCCCGCGGTGACCGCCGCCGACAGCCCGGCGCAGCCGGAGCCGACGACGAGCGCATCGCAGTCATACGTTTCTTCATTGGCCACGCGATCGATCCTATTTCTTGAGCAGCGGGCACTTGGATTCGGAGACCGGACGGAACGCGTCCTCGCCCTTCACCGTCTTGATGATGTCGAGATAGTCCCACGGCTCCTTCGATTCCGAGGACTTCTTCACCTTCGCCAGATACATGTCGCGGATGACGCGGCCGTCCTCGCGCAGCTTGCCGCCGTGCACGAAGGTGTCCTCGATCGGCAGCTCGCGCATCTTGGCCATCACCTTCTGCGGATCGTCGGTACCAGCCGCCTTGATCGCCTTCAGATAATGCAGCACCGAACCGTAGACGCCGGTCTGGATCATGGTCGGCATCACGTTGGTGCGGGCGAAGAACTTCTTCGACCAGGCGCGGGTTTTCTCGTCCATGTTCCAGTACGACGCCGTCGTCATGTAGGTGCCCTGCGCGGCGTTGAGCCCGATCGCATGCACGTCGGTGTCGAACATCAGGAGGCCGACCAGCTTCTGGCCGCCCTGCACGAGGCCGAACTCGCCGGACTGCTTGATCGAATTGTCGGTGTCCTGGCCGGCATTGGCGAACGCCACCACATCCGCCTTCGAGCCCTGCGCCTGCAACGCAAACGAGGAGAAGTCGGCGGTGTTGGTCGGGTGCCGGACGCCGCCGAGCACCTTGCCGCCCATCTCGTTGATGAAGCGGGTGGCGTCCTTCTCGAGCTGCTGGCCGAAGGCATAGTCCGCGGTGATGAAGTACCAGGACTTGCCGCCTTCCGCGATCACCGCCGAGGCCGTCACCTTCGACAGCGCGTAGGTGTCGTAGGTGAAGTGCACGGTGTTGGGGCTGCACAGCTCGTCGGTCAGCGAGCTCGCGCCGGGACCGGACAGCAGCGCGATCTTGTTGCGCTCGCGCACCATGTTGTGCACGGCAATCGCAATGCCGGAATTGGGAATGTCGACGACGGCGTCGACCTTGCCGTTGTCGAACCAGCCGCGCACGATCTGCACGCCGACATCGGTCTTCATCTGGTGGTCGGCGGAGACGATCTCGATCGGCTTGCCGAGCACGGTGGGGCCGAATTCCTCGACCGCCATCTTGGCTGCTTCGACCGAGCCCGGGCCGGAATTGTCGCGGCCCCAGCTCGACAGGTCGGTCAGCACCCCGATGCGCACGACGTCGTCGGAAACCTGGGCATGCGCGGCCGTCGTCATGACAGCGAGAATGGCTGCCGCCAAAAATTGTCTCATCGTTCCTCCTCTGGGTGTCCGCGTTCTCTGGCGGGTCGACCTAGAATTAGGAATTATCAAATCTATTTGTCAATGGCGAATTTTGATGTGTGAATGTTGTCACACAGTGGCCGCCTCGAATGAGGCGGCGCTTCACATTTGGTGAGCATACGCTTACATGGCTGATCCGGGATGGCACTGCGGGGCTCCCAGCTCACGCCAGAGCTTGCGGCAGTACCAAGTCACTATGAACAGGGGAAGTTTCGCGGACGGCGATGCGCTTTGCCGCCCGCGCGGAGCCAGCCTTCATCGGGATCGGCTCTTGCGGGGGCGGTGCACGAACAGCGTCGGCGGACTGCGATCATAGACGGATCATGTTGAGACAGCTCTTCGCGCCGCAGCTCGTTATTCTCTACGTGCTGGCGGCGTCCACACTCTACGTCCACTTCCGCGGCAGACAGCGGCTGCGCTTCGCCCGCCAGCTCGGCGATCACTCGACCTATCTCGCACCCTACAATGTGCTGATGTATGCGGGCTCCGCGGTGCCGAATACGCCGGTGATTCCGGTCGAGCAGTTTCCCGAGCTGAAGAAGCTCTCCGACAATTGGGAGACGATCCGCGACGAGGCGACACGGCTGTTCGACGAGGGCTTCATCCGCGCCGCCGCCAAGAACAACGACTGGGGCTTCTATTCGTTCTTCAAGAGCGGCTGGAAGCGCTTCTATCTGAAATGGTACGACGACTTCCTGCCGTCGGCACGCACGCTGTGCCCGCAGACGGTGGAGCTGCTCAATTCGATCCCGAACGTGCACGGCGCGATGTTCGCTATGCTGCCGCCTGGCGGCAAGTTAGGGGCGCATCGCGATCCCTTCGCCGGCTCCTTGCGCTATCACCTCGGCCTGGTGACACCGAATTCGGACCAGTGCCGCATCCTCGTCGACGGCGTCGAATGCGTCTGGCGCGACGGCGAGGCCTTCATGTTCGACGAGACCTTCATCCACAGCGCCGAGAACAAGACCGACGTCAACCGCATCATCCTGTTCTGCGACGTCGAACGGCCGATGAAGTACGGCTTCATGACGAGGATGAACCGCTGGGTCAGCCACAACATCGTCAAGGCGTCGGCGACCCAGAATGTCGATGGCGAGCATGTCGGCGCGCTGAACAAGGTGTTCGGCAAGCTCTATGAGCTCCACCTCGGCAGCCGCAAGGTCAAGGAATGGAATCGGAACGTGTACTACACGCTCAAATATTCCGTGACCGCGCTGATCCTCGGCCTGATCGTGGTGTCGGCGCTGCGGTGATCGCGCACGGGCTCGCTGCCTTGAACGCAAAAGCCCCGGAGCGTGCTCCGGGGCTTTTTGTCTGGGGCGGGAGCTGTGAGGCGCTACAGCGTCAATCGCGTTCGAAGACCTTGGCACCGGGGTAGACCCGCCTGGCGTAGGCGACGACCCACTCCCGGTCCTGGGTTTCCAGGAACGGCGTTCGGATCTTGCACGACCCGACGATGAGGTGCCACAGGCCATCCAGCTTCTGAATGTTGACGATCATCTGAGTGTTCCTCGAGAACCCGCGTTCCAGTCGATACTTGCTGCCCGCGATAGTCGTGCGCTGCGCTCCCCGGAGCAGTGATCCTGATCACAGATTTCGCAACGCAAGTCGCGCCCACCGAGAATTCTGTCGCTGGTCGTGCCGGAAACAGCGACGTTGGCAGCCGTGCATCCGATGGAGTAGCCGCGAGTATAAGAATCACTCGCCATCGCTCTACTGTACGAGCGTAAGCGCAGGGCACCACAAGGAATCAGCGAGGCTATACCAAGGTATGCCGATGTTTGTCCGGCGATGTTGCAGCGGTGCATTACCTGAGTGACTTTTCCACGACGTCGATTTGACCGAGCCGCGATGCCGGGTACCGTTCAACTTTGCGCGGCCCGGCAGCTTTCGTGCTCAGATCCGTTACACGAGGGTGATACAGTTCCATCAGGCATTTCGCATTGAGGGGACCTTGGCATGTCGGAGACTGCAGGAGTTTTCGCCACCACCGCGCTGAGCGGCTACGAGCTGTTGGCCGATCCGCAGCTGAACAAGGGCACGGCGTTCTCCGGGGCGGAGCGCGAGGCGTTCGACCTGCACGGCCTGCTGCCGCCCAACATCCTGACGCTGGACGAGCAGGTCTCGCGCCGCCTCGAGGCGTTGCGCGGCTACGAGACCGACATCGAGCGCTATGCCTTCCTGCGCGAACTGCAGGACGCCAACGAGACGCTGTTCTACGCGCTTCTGGTCAGCAATCTGGAAGAGCTGCTGCCGATCGTCTACACGCCGACCGTCGGCGAGGGCTGCCAGAAATTCAGTCGGCTGTTTCGCAAGCCGCGCGGTCTGTTCCTGAGCATTCCGCACCAGCACCGGATCGACCGCATCTTCGCCCATCCGCGCTTCGATCACGTCGAGGCGATCGTGGTGACCGACGGCGAGCGCATCCTCGGCCTCGGCGACCAGGGCGCCGGCGGCATGGGCATCCCGATCGGCAAGCTCGCGCTCTACACCGGCTGCGGCGGCCTGCATCCGGCGACCACGCTGCCGATCATGCTCGACGTCGGCACCGACAATCCCGACTGCCTGGCCGATCCGCTCTATGTCGGCTGGCGCAACGAGCGCGTTCGCGGCCAGGCCTATGACGACTTCATCGAGGCGTTCGTCTCGGCGGTGGTGAAACGCTGGCCGCGCGTCCTGCTGCAATGGGAGGACTTCGCCAAGAACAATGCGACGCGGATGCTCGAGCGCTACCGCGACCGGCTCCTGACCTTCAACGACGATATCCAGGGCACCGCGGCGGTGGCGACCGGCGCCTTGCTTTCCGCGATCAACGTCACCGGCGTGCCGCTCACCGAGCAGCGCGTCGCTGTGCTCGGCGCCGGCTCCGCCGGCTGTGGCATCGCCAGCCTGATCCGCGCCGCGATGGTCGATGCCGGCCTGTCCGAGAGCGAGGCGGCGAAACGCTTCTACATGGTCGACCGCGACGGGCTGCTGCTCGAGGGCATGAGCGGGCTCGCGCCGTTCCAGCTTCCGTTCGTGCAGAGCAAGCAGGCGATCGCCGGTTGGCAGCTCAGCCATCCCGACAAGATCGCGCTGCTCGACGTCGTGCGCAACGCGAGGCCAACCGTGCTGATCGGCGTCTCCGGCCAGGCTGGCGCGTTCTCCGAGCCGATCGTGCGCGCGATGGCCGAGTGCAATGCGCGGCCGGTGATCTTCCCGCTGTCCAATCCGACCTCGCGCGAGGAAGCGACGCCGGTCGATATCGAGGCTTGGACCGAGGGGCGGGCGCTGATCGGCGTCGGCAGCCCGTTCCCGCCGATCACCCGCGACGGCGCGCGCTTCAAGGTCGACCAGACCAACAACTCCTACATCTTCCCGGGTGTCGGCGTCGGCGCGCTCGCGGTCGGCGCCAGCCGGGTCAGCGACGGCATGTTCATGGCTGCCGCCAAGGCGCTCGCTAGCGTCTCGCCGGCGCGCGACAACCCGAAACACAATCTGCTGCCGCCGGTCAGCGCGCTGCGCGAGGTGGCGCTGACGGTCGCGCTGGCGGTGGCGCTGCAGGCCCACAAGGAAGGGCTCGCCAAGGATATTCCGATCGACCAGGTCGAGGCGCGCATCCATGCCAAGGTCTGGACGCCGCGCTACGTTCCCTATCGGCGCAGCGATCGGCCCTAGGGCCGGACGGCTGCGTCCTGTCGGTCGCGCGCGCCTCGCTTTGACGTGATCCGGCCGACAATGATGGCGCCGAGGCCGAAGCAGACGCAGAGCGCGCAGACAGCTGTCCATCCGCCATGCGTCCAGGCAACGCCGGCCAGCGCGGAGCCTGCGGCTCCGCCGAGGAAGAACAACCCGGTATAGAGCCCGTTCAGGCGGCCGCGAATGTCCGGTCGCAAGCAATTGACGGCATGCCGTCCCAGTGTCTGATCGCCGATCACACCGAGATCGACGATGATCGCAGCCAGAACCAGCAGCAGCAACGCGGCGCCGCGGTGCATCGCTGGATCGAAGCCAAGTCGATCCGCGCCGAAGACGAAGGCGAGGCCGGATCCGGCAACCACGCAGACATGGGCAAGGCGCGTCGCGGTTTCGTCGAGATGCCGATCCGCGGCCCATCCGGCGACCGGCGCCACGATCGCTCCGCCGATACCGGCAAGGGCAAACGCGCCGATCCCGATCTGTCCCAGCCCAAAGGGAGGCGCCGCGAGCAGCAACGGCACGCCGGTCCAGAACGCGCCGAAGGCTCCCATGCACAACGCCTGGCACGCCGCGCGCCGCTTCAGCACCGGCTCGCTGCGCAGCACGATCCAGAGCGAGGTGATCAGTTCGAGAAAGCTCAAGCGGCTGGCTTGCGAACGCGCAGGCACGATGAATGCACAGGCAAAGCAGACCACCGCGAGCGCAGCGGCGTCGGCGAGGTAAGCTCCGCGCCAGCCGAAAAGGCTGGCCGAGAGGTTGGCGCTCGGTCGCGACAGCAGCACGCCGATCATCAGCCCGCTCATGACCCTGCCGATCACACGGCCGCGCGCCGCCGGCTCCGCAAGACCGGCTGCGAGCGGCACGACCATCTGCGTGGCGCTGGTCGTCAGTCCCACGACGAACGCGCTGAGCAGGAAGAGCGTCGCCGAGGGCGAGCAGGCCGCGGCCGCGAGCGCAATGGTGCCGGTCAGGAGCGTCGTCAACATGACGGAGCGCATCCGGAAGATATCGATCAACGGGACAAGCAGCACGAGCCCGGCGGTGTAGCCCAGCATCGGCATCATGGCGATCAGGCCGGCGGCGCTTTCCGTCAGCCCGAACGACGTGGCGATCGGAGCCGAGAGAGACTGCGCGGCGAACAGCGGCAGCACGATCACCGCGATCGCCGCGCTCAATGCGGCTGTGAGAGCACTCTGCATCGTCGTCAAGAGATCTCGAGGCGTTGGATGGTTACAGCGGCTTCATCAGATCCGCGGAGGTTGCGTCGCGCGGCGCGATATAGGTCGCGAGCAGGGTCGCCGGCTCGGTCGAGCTCGGATTGCGCGAGACGCGATGAATGGCGCCGGCCGGCTCCCACCAGGCTTCGCCGGCGCTGTAGGTTCGTTCGGGGCCGTCGCCGACCTGCGATGCCACCATGCCCGAGACGACATAGGCCATCACGCCGTTGGCATGGGCATGCACAGGCGATCCCGTTCCCGGAGGATACGTCACCTCCACGAGCGTGATGTCGCGCGCCGGATCGCCCGGCAGCCCCTGCTTGATCACGTCGCGCCGGGAGGACTGTTTCGCTCCCGCTGCAGAGTGTTGCGGCTGCGCATTGGCGTCCGATCCTCGAGCAGCGGCGAGGGCCGCGAGCAGCGCTGCGATCGAGGCGCGATTGAAGTCGCGTCGAAGGATGGTGGATGTCATGTCGAGGGCTCCTGATGTTGTCCAGGCGCACCATCTAGCGGCAGGATGGCCTATCCAAAAGGGCCAAGAGACTGCATATTGACTAGGCCATGACGAAGCGACGGAAGAGACGGGTGACCGGGTTGGTTCGCAGCGGCGGCATGCCGCTTTCGCGCCAGCTCTATGAGCGTTTCCGGCGCGCGATCGCGTCCGGGCAGCTACGGCCGGGCGACCGGCTGCCTTCGATCCGCGGTCTTGCCGCGGAGCTCGCCATGGCGCGCGGCACGGTCGACGCCGCCTATGCAATGTTGGCCGGGGAGGGCTATGTCGTCACGCGCGGTCAGGCGGGGACGATCGTGTCGCCGGAGCTGCGCGACGCCGCAGCGTTCGATGACGTCGCGACGTTTCCGGCCCGCTCCAGCAGCCGGCCGAGCGGGCGCGCCGAACCTCTGCTGCTGCAGATGGGGCTGCCTGCGATCGATCTCTTCCCGCGCAAGCTCTGGACCCATGTGATCGCGCGCGAGGCGCGGCGGAGCTCCGCTTCAGACATGATGTATCCGGATCCGGCCGGCTTCGAACCGTTGCGGCAGGCGATCGCGGCTTATCTCGCATCCTCCCGCGGGATCGCGTGCGACTGGCGCCAGGTGCTGGTGACCAACGGGTTTCAGGGCGGCCTCGATCTGGCGCTGCGCATCCTGCTGCGGCGCGGCGACCGCGCGTGGATCGAAGACCCCTGCTTTCCGCCCGTGCGGGCCGCGCTTGAACTGGCCCGCGCCGGACTGGTCGCCGTGCCCGTCGACTCCGAGGGGATGCGGGTCGGCGACGGCATCAGGCAGGCGCGGCGGGCACGGCTCGCGGTCGTCACGCCGTCGCATCAAAGCCCGCTCGGCGTATCGCTTTCGCTGCCGCGCCGCATGGAGCTGCTTCGGTGGGCGAACGAGGCGGACGCCTACGTCATCGAGGACGACTATGACAGCGAGTTCCGGTTCGTCGGCCGGCCGCTGCCGGCGTTGAAGAGCCTCGATCGCGGCCAGCGGGTGATCTATTCGGGGACGTTCAGCAAGACGCTCTTTCCTGGCTTGCGGCTCGGCTACCTGGTTGTGCCGGATCGTCTGCTCGACAGCTTCATCGCGGTCAGCGCTGGCCATAGCAACGGCCTCAATCCCTTCGCGCAGCGGGTCGTTGCGGGCTTCATGGCGGAAGGGCACTTCGCGCGCCATCTGAAGCGGATGCGGAAGCGTACGCGGCGCGCCGTGCCGCCCTGGCTGCCGCGCTGACCGCCGAATTCGGCGAGCGCATCAGGATCGAGTTGCAGCCGGGCGGCATGCACCTGCTGCTTCGGTTCATGGGCCGCGTGCAGGATGCAAGGCTCGCGCAGCTTGCCCGGATCGACGGATTTGGTGCCGAGCCGCTGTCGAGCCGCAGCGTTCGGCACGATTGCGGGCAGGGCCTGCTGGTTGGCTTTACCAATGCGGCCGAGGCCGATGCGCCTGCGATCGCGCGGCGGCTCAGGCGCGCAATCGAGCCCGTGACCGAGCGGCGAGCGCGGACCGACTAAAGTTCTAGGCGCTGCGTTCCATCCTGTTGGAACCTTCGGTACGGCCGTGTCGTTTGTACTCAAACGACCCGAATACTCGACATCCACCCGGGGGGCTCGTCCGAGGGAGACGCTCCCATGGTAACACTCGGCTCGACACTCGACGCCAACCAGCTCACACCAGCCGAACATCAGGTCCAACTGCGCCGCGCGGTGATCGCCTCCACGGTCGGGACCGCGATCGAATGGTATGACTTCTTCCTCTACAGCACCGTCACCGGTCTGGTGTTCGCAAAGCTGTTCTTTCCGCATTCCGATCCCTGGGTCGGCACGCTGGAAGCCTTCGCGATCTATGCGGTCGGCTTCATTGCGCGGCCCATCGGTGCTGCGATCTTTGGCCACTATGGCGACCGCATCGGCCGCAAGTCGACGCTGATCGCGACGCTGCTGTTGATGGGACTGGCCACCGCGGCGGTGGCATTGGTGCCGACCTATTCCAGCATCGGCATCTGGGGCGCGGTGATCCTCACCGTGCTGCGCTTCATCCAGGGCGTCGGTGTCGGCGGCGAGTGGGGCGGCTCGGTGCTGATGTCGATGGAATGGGCGCGCAACGATCGCTCGCGCGGACTGATCGCCTCCTGGCCGCAATTCGGCGTGCCCTGCGGGCTGTTCCTCGCCAATCTTGCCGTGCTGGCCTTCAGCCAGATGTCGGGCGACCAGTTCCTGGCATGGGGCTGGCGCATTCCGTTTGCGCTCAGCATCATCCTGGTCGGCGTAGGCCTCTACATCCGGCTCGGCATCCTGGAAACGCCCGTCTTCACTAGGCTGCTGGCCGAACGTCAGCTCGACCGCACGCCGATGCTGACCGTGATCAGGGACCATCCGAAGGAGATCCTGCTGTCCGCCTTCGCTCGTATGTCCGAGCAGGCGCCATTCTACATCTTCACCGCCTTCGTGTTCTCCTACGGCGTCGGAACGCTGCATGTTTCGCGCGACTTCCTGTTGACCGCGGTGCTCGCGGCCTCGGTACTGTCGTTCGTCTCGATCCCGCTGTGCGGGCATATTTCCGATCAGATCGGCCGCAAGAACATGTACATGATCGGCGCTGCCGTGACCGGCGTGTTCGGCTTCATCTATTTCGCGATGCTCAACACCGGATCGGAACCGATCATCTTCCTCGCGATCTTCCTGTCGCTGATTCCGCACGACATGCAGTATGGCCCGCAGGCCGCCCTGATCGCCGAGAGCTTTACCGGCCGCCTGCGCTACAGCGGCGCCTCGCTCGGCTATCAGCTCGCTTCGGTGATCGCCGGTGGTCCGGCACCGCTGATCGCGACCTGGCTGTTCGGCACGTTCCACTCGGCGACCGCGATCGCGGCCTATATCGCGGCTTGCGCCGTCATCACGCTGGTCGCAACCGCGCTGATGACCGACTACACCGGCAAGGACATCAACGCCGCGGCCGCGCATCAGCGGTGAGTATGAGAAGCATGGGAGAAGCAGATGGTGAAATGGCGAAAGGAATCGGCGCTTGATCTCTATAACCTTGCCGCGGCGATCTTCCTGCTCGCTGCGCCGTGGTTGTTCGCGCATGCCAACCCGACGGCGGCGATCGATCTCAGGATCAGTGGTGCCGCCATCGCGATCATGTCGCTGGCGGCGATCGCAGCGTTCGCGATCTGGGAGGAGTGGATCAATCTATTCGTCGGATGCTGGCTGATCGTCTCGCCCTGGCTGCTCGGCTTCACCCACACCCGCGCGATGCACTTTGCCATCGCCGCGGGTGCGGTGGTCGCGTTCATGGCGCTGCTCGAGCTGTGGCTCGAATACGAGAAGACGCATCTCGGCGCGCCACAGGCCGCCGAAAGACATTAGGAGCCGCCGCCGGCGCGATCGCGGATTGACCCTTTCTTTTGAGCATGATCTCTCCGGAAAACCGCTTCGCACTTTTCCGGATCATGCTCTAGCAACCGCGGCAAATGCCCCTGATCTTGCGGTCGACGATCGCATCCTCCTGATCGATGATCTGCTGCGACGCCGATGTCGCCGCCGGAATGTCGGCGGCGCGTGGCTGGCGATGGCCAACCGGCGCCGACCACGGTCGCGTCGCGGTTTCATTTGAAGCGTAGGCGTTGAGCTGCTGCACCGCCGATTGTGCGAAGGAGGAGGTCGCCATTGCCGCGGACAGGATTGCAGCGAGGCCAATCTGTTTGCCTAGGCGCCAAAGATCGCTCATCAGAAATCTCCATGTCGTCATCGCCGCGTTTGTGCGCGGCCCTGGTGAATGGAGCGCCTCCGTCATTCCAGTATTCCCGCTCCATCTGATGTGATGAGGCGATCGCGGTTCGGTGATCGCACGTGATGAAATATTTCTTGGCGAACACGGTCATTGATCACAGGAGCCGAGCTTGGTCGGCTTCATCCACGCGGAGAATTCCTATGACCAAATTGACCTTCGCTGCGCTTGCGCTGGTTGCGGCAGCTGCGTATTCGGCTCAGGCGTCGGCCGCCAACAACAATGCTGCGGCGCGGCGTGCCCATGCCTCGATGACGACGACGACGACACCGGTCAGCAGCAAGACGACTGATTGCGTGCGCGCGCCGAACGTCGGATCGTTCGCGACCGCGCCCTTCACCGAACCGCCCTGCATGCCCGGCACGATGCGCTGACCACACGCAGCGGAAAGCCCCGGACCTCTGGTCCGGGGTTTCCCGGCCATGCGCGGTCGTCAGGATGCGACCGGGATCGAGCGTGACCCACGTCACAGGCGGGCTGCTGCGATCATGCGAACAGTGCGGCGTCGGAGCTGGTGCATGGTGCCCGGCCCGAGTTCAAGGAGACGTCGCATGACACGCAATTCGCTTGTTGCTTTCGCTGCCGTCGTCGCGTTCGGCGTTGCCGCGCTGGGCTCCGCACAGGCGGGCGGACTTCACATGGCGCCGCCGAAGATGGTGGGCGCGAAACTGCCGCCGGGCGGCTCGAGCGGCTCGGGCGGTTCGGGCGGCCCGCATCGCCAGCCGGTCGATCCGCCGCCCTACCTCGGAACGGGTTACAGCGGTGACAGTGCCGGTGGCAGCGGAGGTGGCGGATATTTCGGCGACCCCAATCATCCCGGCCACGAGCAGTTCTGAAAACGCAAACGGCCCCGAACCAGGTTCGGGGCCGCGGTCTGCGAGCGGATTGGATCCGGAGTCTATTCGGGCTTGCCGATCGTCACGGCGAGCTTGCCGACGCCGTCGACGCCGCATTCGAGCTTGTCGCCGACCTGCAGCTGCGAGACGCCGGCGGGCGTGCCGGTCATGATGATGTCGCCGGCGGCGAGCTTCACCTGCTGCGAGAGCTGCCAGATGATCTCAGGCACGTTCCAGATCAATTCGTTGAGGTCGCCCTTCTGCGCTTCCTTGCCGTTGACGGTGAGCCAGATCTTGCCGCTCGAGGGGTGGCCGATCTTCGAGGCCGGCTGGATCGCGGAGCAGGGCGCGGAATAGTCGAACGACTTGCCGATCTCCCAGGGCCGCTCCTTCTTGCGCGAGGCGATCTGCAGGTCGCGGCGGGTCAGGTCGATGCCGACGGCATAGCCGTAGACATGCTCGAGCGCCTTGTCGGCGGGAATGTTGAGCCCGCCGCTCTTCATCGCCACCACCAGCTCGACCTCGTGATGCAGGTCCTTGGTCAGCGGCGGATAGGGGATCGTCGCACCATCAGGCACCAGCATGTCGGCATGCTTGCCGAAGAAGAACGGCGGCGCACGCTCGTCATTGCCCATCTCCCTGATATGCTCGAGATAGTTGCGGCCGACGCACCAGATGCGACGGACCGGATAGGTGCCGGATTCGCCGACGACGGGAAGCGAGGGCTGCGGGGGAAGCGGAATGACGGTGGAGGCGGCGTTCATGAACGGGTCCCGGAGGGTTGAAGGAGGGAGCGCGGGCGGTTTTTACGCGCTTAAGCCGCTCAGGGCTAGGGGCTGCGATTGCGTCAGGCGCAGAGGTGAGGCCAGCTTTCCGCCGAGCGCGGCCGGCTTCGGCCAGCGAGGGCGGTGATGCCGATGCGGAGGTGGCTTTCGATCGGCCTTGCCCTGATTGCCGCGGTCCTGTTCGTCTCCGCCGTGCGGTTCTTTGTGGTGACCCCGGAACGGATCGATCGGGGGCAGAACAAGGTCCAGCGCGTGGTCGTGGACATCACGCCTGCCGCGCAGGCCTTGCAGGCGACGCTCGATGTCGCGGACATGCATGCGGACAGCCTGCTGTGGAAGCGCAACCTGATCGCGCGATCGGATCGCGGCCATATCGACCTGCCGCGCCTGATCGAGGGCCGCTACGCGCTGCAGGTGTTCTCGTCGGTCACCAAGTCGCCGAGGGGCCAGAACTACGATGCCAACGCCGGCGACACCGACACGATCACCAACCTTGCCATCATTGATCTGCAGCCGATGCGGACGTGGTTCTCGTTGCTGCAGCGCTCGCTATGGCATGCCGAGAAATTGCACAATTTCGCGGACAAGTCCGCCGGACGGCTGCGCGTGATCACGACCACGGCCGACATCGACCGCCTGCTCGCGGACCGCAAGAACGGCGTGACGGTGGTTGGTGGAATGCTCTCGATCGAGGGCCTGCAGGATCTCGAGGGCAACATCGACAATCTCGACGTGCTCTACGCCGCCGGATTCCGGATGGCCGGTCTCGCGCATTTCTTCGACAATGATGTCGCTGGCTCGATGCACGGCGTGGCCAAGGGCGGGCTGACGCCGCTCGGCCGGCAGGTGGTGCAGCGGATGGAGGCGATGGGAATGATCGTGGACCTCGCCCATGCGAGCCACGCTGCGGTCGCCGACGTGCTGGCGATGGCAACGCGCCCGGTGGTCTCGAGCCATGGCGGCGTTCAGGCGACCTGCGAGGTCAACCGCAATCTCACCGACGATGAGGTGAGAGGCGTCGCACGCACCGGCGGCGTGGTCGGCATCGGCTTCTGGCAAGGCGCGGTCTGCTCGCTCGATCCGAACAACATCGCACGCGCAATTGCCCATGTCCGCGACTTGGTCGGGATCGACCATGTCGGCCTCGGCTCGGATTTCGACGGTTCGACCACCACGGGATTCGATGCGAGCGGGATTGCCGCCGTGACCCAGGCGCTGATGTCGAGCGGGTTCTCCGAGGACGACATCCGCAAGGTCATGGGCGGCAACGTCCTGCGCGTGCTGCGCGCAGGCATTGTCGCCAAGGACGGCAAGGGATGATCAGCCCGTCGCGCTGATCGGCGCCAGCGCCAGCGGCGATGGATCGTGGTGGTGCTGCAGGCGGAAGAACGAGGCGTAGCGGCCGCCGCGGCGCAGCAACTCCTCGTGACGCCCGCGCTCGACGATCTCGCCGCCCTCGACCACCAGGATCGCATCGGCATGCATGATGGTATGCAGGCGGTGCGCGATCACGATCGTGGTGCGGCCCTGGCAGAGATGCTCGATCGCCTCCTGCACCTGCTTCTCCGATTCCGAGTCGAGCGCGGCGGTGGCCTCGTCGAGCAGGATGATCGGCGCGTTCTTGATCAGGGCGCGGGCGACCGCGATGCGCTGGCGCTGGCCGCCGGAGAGCTGCGTGCCGTGCTCGCCGACCGGCGTGTCGTAGCCGAGCGGGAAGCTCATGATGAAGTCGTGCGCGCAGGCGGCCTTGGCGGCGTCGATGATCTCGGCCTCGCTGGCGCCTTGCTTGCCGAACGTGATGTTGGCGCGGATGGTGTCGCGGAACAGATAGACGTCCTGGCCGACATAGGCGGTCTGCTGGCGCAGCGACTTGCGCGACACCTGGGAGATCGACTGTCCGTCGATCAGGATCTCGCCGTCGCTCGTCTCGTAGAAGCGCAGCAGCAGGGCAAGCACCGTCGATTTGCCGCCGCCGGAGGGACCGACCAGCGCGGTCACCTTGCCGGGCTCGGCCACGAAGCTCATGCGGTTCAGCACCGGCTCGCCGGGTCGATAGGCGAAGCTGACGTCGCGCAGTTCGATCCGCGCGTCGGAGAGCTTCAGCGCCGGCTTGTCGTCGTCGGCCTGCTCGCTCGCCGGGCTGTCGACGACCTCGAGCAGCATCCGCGCGCCGACCAGTTGGCTGTTGAGGTCGATGTTGAGCCGCGCCAGCCGCTTGGCCGGCTCGGTCGCCATCAGGAAGGCGGTCAGGAAGGTGAAAAACTGACCCGGCGTGGAACCGAGGGCCACCACGCTGTAACCGCCATACATCAGGCAGGCGGCGACCGCGAAGCCGCCGAGCATCTCCATCAGCGGGTTGGAGCGGTTGGCGACGCGCGCCATCTTGTTGGCGTTGCCCTCGACGATCGAAATGTTCTCGTCGATCCGCTGCTGCATGGTGTCTTCCAGCGTGAACGCCTTCACGGTGCGGATGCCCTGCAGCGATTCCTGCATCGTCTCCATGATGTCGGCGGTGCCGGTGAACTGGTTGTAGGCGAGGCCCTTGATCCGCTTCACCAGCCTGCGCAGCATCAGCATCGCCGGCGGTACCGCCACGAGCCCGATGAACGACATCAGCGGGTCCTGCCAGACCATGACGGCGAGCATGCTGATCAGCATCAGGAAGTCGCGGCCGATCGCATTGACCAGCATGTTGAGCACGTCGGTGATCGATTTGGCGCCGGCGGTGAGCCGCGCCAGGAACTCCGACGAGTGCCGCTGCGAGAAGAAGCCGATGCTTTCGCTCATCAGCTTGGCGAACAATTGGCGCTGGTTCCGCGCCAGGATCGCGTTGCTGATCTTCGACAGGATCACCATGTGGCCGTAGGTCGCCACGCCCTTGATGAACAGCAGCACCACCGTGACCCCGGCGAACATGGCGATGCCGGGGATGTTCTTGTCGACATAGGCCTGGTTGATGACCTGGCCGAGCACGTAGGTGGCGGCCGCCGTCGAGCCGGCCGCAACCGCCATCAGGGCGAACGCCGTCAGATAGCGCCGCCAGTAGGTGATCCCCTGTTCCGTGACCAGGCGGCGGATCAGGATCGCCGCGCCGTAGGGATCGTCGGTAATTCTCTTTGGAAACTGAGCCATCCGCGTTCCATTGACGGCGGGCAGCGCCGGCCGTCAGGGTTGCGGACCTCCTTGCCCGCTTGGCGGGGCTTTTTCAAGCACAATAACGGCTTGATAACGGCTTGATTTTTAGGCCGATTCTGCCTGTCGCGCAGCGCCGCCGCGCTCCCGGAACAGCTTCTCCTCCCAGGCCAGCGCGTGGCTCGCGATGGTCTCGAGATCATCGTAGCGCGGGGTCCAGTCGAGCAGCGAGCGGATCCGGGTTGTATCCGCCACCATGGTCATGATGTCGCCGGGCCGGCGCGCGGCATAGGCGACGGCGAAATTGCGCATCGAGACCCGGCGCACCGCCTCGATGGTCTCGAGCACGGAATAGCCGCGGCCGTAACCGCAGTTCATCGTCACCGATTGCCCGCCGGCGCGCAGATAGGCCAGCGCCGAGCGGTGCGCCTCGACGAGGTCGCTGACATGGATGAAGTCGCGCACGCAGCTGCCGTCCTGGGTCGGATAATCGGTGCCGAACACGTCGATCTTGGCGCGCTGGCCGGTCGCGGCCTCGACCGCGATCTTGAGCAGATGGGTGGCGCCGATGGTGGCAAGACCGACCCGGCCCTTAGGGTCGGCGCCTGCGACGTTGAAGTAGCGCAGCACGACATAGCTCATGCCATGGGCGGAGGCGACATCGTGCAGCATGATCTCGGTCATCAGCTTCGACGAGCCGTAGGGCGACAGCGGACGGGTCGGTGCGATCTCCGGCACCGGCACCTGGTCCGGATTGCCGTAGACGGCCGCGGTCGAGGAGAAGATGAAGCGGCTGACGCCGCCCTTCACCGCGGCATTGAGCAGGCTGCACGTCGTCATGGTGTTGTTGCGGTAATAGCCGAGCGGATCGCGCATCGAGTCCGGCACCACGACGGAGCCGGCGAAATGGATGATGCTGTCGATGCCGTGCTGTGCGATCACGCCCTCGACGAGGTTCTCGTCGCCGGCATCGCCGATGAACAGCGGCACACCTTCGGGCAGGAACGCGGAGAAGCCGGTGGAGAGATTGTCGACGACGACGACGCTCTCGCCGGCATCGACCAGCGCATGAACCATGTGACTTCCGATATAGCCGGCACCGCCGGTCACGAGCACGGTCATGGATAGAGCTCTCCCGATATCTTTAACGGGCGATGCTAGCGGCAGTGCGGTGAAGAGGGGGTTTCGCCGCGGCCGAACTGGCCACTATGCTTAATGTTGCGTATAGGAACTGGCGCGAAACGGAGACTTGCGTGCCGATCGAGAACACACCTGCCGGCGAGCTGCAGCTCATCGTGCCGAACCTGCACCGACGCTATTCGGGTGTCACCGCGACCAACCGCATGGTCGCGCCGAAGCTTGCAAGGATGTTTCGCGCAGGCTGGCTCGGCTCGCACCGGCCCGACGGCATCGATGCGATGGGACTTGCCGATCTGATGCGGCTATGGCGGCGCGCGCAGCCGCTGATCTGGCACGCGCGGCGCAACGACGAGATGATCGCAGGCCTCGTGCTGCGCGCGCTCGGCTGGCCGCTGAAGCTGCTGTTCACCTCGGCCGCGCAGCGTCATCACACCTGGCTGACGCGCTGGCTGATCCGCAACATGGACGCGATCATCGCGACCAGTCCGCTGTCGGCCTCGTATCTGAAGCGCGAAGCCACCGTGGTGATGCACGGCGTCGACACCGACCGTTATGCGCCGCCGGTCGATCGCGCGAGCGCCTTCGCCGAGAGCGGATTGCCGGGGCGCTATGCGATCGGCTGCTTCGGGCGGGTGCGCGCGCAGAAGGGCAGCGATGTGTTCGTCGAGGCGATGTGCAGGCTGCTGCCGCGCTATCCCGATTTCACTGCCGTCCTCGTCGGCGCCGTGGTGCCGGAGCAACTGGCCTTCGCGGGCGAACTGAAGCGCAAGATCGAGTCCGCCGGCCTGCAATCGCGCATCATCATCACGGGTGAATTGCCGATCGAGGATGTCGTGCGCTGGTACCAGCGGCTGACGATCTACGCCTTCACCTCGCGCAATGAAGGCTTTGGCCTCACCTTGATCGAGGCGATGTCGGCAGGCGCCGCGCTGGTGGCCGCGCGGGCGGGCGCTGCCGAGTTCGTGGTCGAAGACGGCGTCACCGGCGTGCTGACACCGCCTGGCGATGCCGACGCGCTGGCGGCCGCGCTCGAGCCGTTGATGCGGGATCCGGCAGCGGCCGAAGCGATGGGGGCGCGGGCGCGCCAACGAGTTGTGGATAAGTTCAGCCTCGATGCCGAGGCCAATGCCATCGCCAAGGTCTATCGCGCGTTGATCTGAGCCAGCACGCGCTCGGCGATGCCAACGACCTCCTCGGCCGCGATGTCGCGCATGCAGCGATGGTCGTTCATGGTGCAGACCGTGCGCTGGCACGGCTGACACGGCAGCTTGCTCTTGGTCTGCCGCACGGTCGCGGCGAGGCCGTTGAGGGGGGCCCAGAGATAGGGATCGGTCGGGCCGAAAATGCCCATGGTCGGGGTGCCGATCGCGGCCGCGATGTGCATCAGCCCGGAGTCGTTGGAGATGGCGACACTGGCCGCGGCCATCGCCAGCACGCCGTTGCGCAGATCGGTGCCGGTCAGATCACGAACCCGGGCCCCGCCGGCGGCCACAATCTCCTGTGCCAGTGCCTTCTCGCCGGGCCCGCCGACCACCCAGACGTCGAAGCCGCGTTCGGCGAACAGCCGCGCGGCTTCCGGATAATAGGTCCAGCGCTTCGAGACCCCGACCGAGCCGGGTCCGAGCGCGATGGCCGGACCGCTGCCGAGGCCGTTGGCCTGCCGCCATCGGCTGACGTCGTCGGCGGGAACCCGGAGCTGCGGCACCGGCCATTCCGGCGGGCGGGCGGCGCCATCGGGCAGTGCCAGGATGGCGTTCTTGTCGATGAAGCGCGGCTGCTGCTTCTCGCCCCATCGCATCGCGTTGATCAGGCCGAACCGCGCCTCGCCGAAGAAGCCGACCCGCTCCGGGATGCCCGCCAGGGCCGGCGCGATGGCCGCCTTCCAAGTGCGCGGCAGCACCAGTGCGGTGGCATAGTTCCGCGCCCGAAACTCGGCCGCCAGGGCCCGCTGTCGGGCCAGCGCCAGCCGGCTGCGCGGCAGGTCGAACACGATCCCGGCGCGGACACCGGGCATATAGTCGACCAGAGGAGCGCAAAGCCTTGACGTCAGGAGGTCGACCGGCCGGTTGGGCCAGCGCTTGCGGAGCACCCTGACCACGGTGTGGCCGCGTACGAAATCGCCGATCCATAAATAGGGCACGACGAGGATGGGTCTGGTATCCTCGGCATCCTGGGTTTCGATATCAGATATTGAATCAATATTCATTTCTAAAGGGGCCAAGGCCGGACCGGCGCGGCCAAGTCGGTAACTGGTTCGCGATAAGAGGTAAAGCCGTCGTTGCCTGTGGCGCGGGAGTGGGGCAAAGCTGGCGGCTGCAAAGGAATCTGGCGGGATTTCATCATGTTTCTGGTAACCGGGGGCGCCGGTTTTATCGGATCGAACGTCGTGGCTGCGTTGAATGACGCCGGGCACAGCGACGTGGCGGTCTGTGACATTCTTGGGAACGACGGCAAGTGGCGGAACCTGGCCAAGCGCCAGCTGGCCGACGTTGTTCCCCCGGCCGAGCTCAGCGACTGGCTGAAGGGGCGACGGCTTTCCGCCGTCATCCATCTTGGCGCCATCTCCGAGACCACCGCGACCGATGGCGATCTGGTGATCGAGACCAATTTCCGTCTCTCGATGCGGCTGCTCGACTGGTGCACCGCGAACGCCACGCCGTTCATCTATGCTTCCTCCGCCGCGACCTATGGCGACGGCGATCAGGGCTTTGACGACGACGCGTCGGTCGAGGCGCTGAAGCGGCTGCGGCCGATGAACCTGTACGGCTGGAGCAAGCAGCTGTTCGACCTTGCGGTCGCAGGGCGCGTCGCGAAGGGCGAGCCGCTGCCGCCGCAATGGGCCGGGCTGAAATTCTTCAACGTGTTCGGCCCGAATGAATATCACAAGGGCTCGATGATGAGCGTCTTGGCGCGCCGTTTCGACGACATCAAAGCGGGCCGCGTCGTGCAGCTGTTCAAGTCGCATCGCGAGGGGATCGCCGACGGCGATCAGCGCCGCGACTTCATCTATGTCGACGACGTCGTGCGGGTGATGATGTGGCTGGTCGCGACGCCGCGCGTCTCGGGGCTGTTCAATGTCGGCACCGGCAAGGCGCGTAGCTTCAAGGATCTGATCGTCTCGGCCTATGGCGCGCTCGGGCTTGAGCCCAACATCCAGTATGTCGACATGCCCGAGCAGATTCGCGGCAGTTACCAATACTTCACCGAGAGCGTCGTCGATCGTCTCGCGCACGCCGGATACAATGGCGGATTCACCCGCCTGGAAGACGCGGTCGGGGCCTATGTGAACGGCTTCCTCGATCGCGCGGATCGCTATCGCTAGAGCGGATGACGGTGACTGATGTTCGATTTTGAAGCGATCTCCCGTGCAATGTCCGGCCAGACCGTGCTCTGCGTCGGCGACCTCATGCTCGACGAGTTCGTCTATGGCGAGGTGTCGCGGATCTCGCCGGAGGCGCCGGCGCCGGTGATCGCGGTCAGGCGCAGCGAGATCAATATCGGCGGCGCCGGCAACGTCGCGCGCAATATCGCCTCGCTCGGCGGGCGCTGCATCTTCGTCGGCCTGATCGGCGAGGATGCCGCCGGCACGGTGCTCTCGGAGGCGCTGGCGAAAGAGGCCGGCATCGAGACCGTGCTGGTGCGCGACGCCGCGCGTCCGACCACGCGCAAGGTGCGCTTCGTCTCCGAGCAGTTCTCGACCCACATGCTGCGCTCCGATTGGGAGCTCGCGGCGCCCGCGGCGCCGGCCATCGAGCAACAGCTGATCGACGCCATCCTGCCGCGTCTTGCGCAGGCCGACATCGTGCTGCTGTCCGACTACGCCAAGGGCGTGCTCACCGCGCGCGTGATCCGCAACGTGATCGACGCCGCGCGTCACGCGAAAAAGCGCGTGATCGTCGATCCCAAGAGCGCCAATCTCGCGATCTATCGCGGTGCGACCGTGCTGACGCCGAACCGCAAGGAATTCGCCGAGGCGACCCGCAGCCGCGCCGACAGCCAGGACAGCATCGCGCAGGCGGCGCCCGATGCGATGGTCCTCGCCGATTGCGAGGCGATGCTGGTGACGCAGGGCGAGCGCGGCATGACGCTGGTGACGCGGGACGGCGGATCGATCCATGTGCCGGCGCTGCCGGTCAAGGTGCGCGACGTCTCCGGGGCCGGCGATACCGTTGCTGCGGCGCTGGCGCTCGCGCTCGCCGGCGGTGCTGACTGGGATGGCGCGCTGCGGATCGCGAGTGCCGCGGCGGCGGTTGCGGTCGGCAAGACCGGCACCGCAACCGTCAGGTCCGCCGAACTGCGGCGAAGGATCCTGCCGCACGCGTCGCTTGCGGCCGAGGAGAAGATCGTCCCGGCCGGCGGCGATATCGATGCGTATCTCGAGGAATGGCGCCGGCAGGATCTGCGCATCGGCTTCACCAATGGCTGCTTCGACATCCTGCATCCCGGTCACGTCAAGGTGCTGACCGCCGCGCGCAGCGCCTGTGACCGTCTGATCGTCGGATTGAACAGCGATGCCTCGGTGAAGAGGCTGAAGGGCGAGGGGCGTCCGGTGCAGAACGAGCGCGCCCGCGCCGAGGTGCTGGCGGCGCTGGAGGCCGTCGACCTCGTCGCGATCTTCGAGGAGGACACGCCGATCAACCTGATCACGAAGGTGCGGCCGAGCGTGCTGGTCAAGGGCGGCGACTACACCCGCGAGCAGGTGGTCGGCCACGAGATCGTCGAGGCCGCCGGCGGCGAGGTGGTGCTGGTCGAGATCCTGCAGGGCCACAGCACGACGTCGCTGGTTGCCCGGGCCCGTGAGGGCAAGGCGTGAGCGCGAGCATGGCATCCCCGGCAGGCGCCGCGGCGTGTCCGGCCTGGCGCGACCCGGCGCGCTGGCAGACCACGACCGACGTGGTCGCAGTCCTGATCGCGCTGTCGCTGCCGTGGTCGACCTCGCTGGTCGGCATCTTTGGCGTGGTGTTGCTGATCGCGATTGCGCCGACCGTCGACCTCCGGGCGTTCTGGACGCTGCTGAAGCGGCCGATCTGCGTGGCGCCGATCGCGCTGTTCTGCCTCGCGCTCGTCGGCACGCTGTGGTCGGACGCGGCCTGGGGCGCGCGACTATACGCCGTCGGGCCGACCGCGAAGCTCTTGGTGCTCCCGGTCCTGCTCTATCATTTCCAGCGCTCGACCCGCGGCACGTGGGTGTTCGTGGCCTTCCTCGTCTCCTGCACGCTGTTGATGTTGATGTCCTGGCTGGTGCTGGCCTATCCGCACCTTGCGCTGCGGGCGCCAGGGCCGGGCGAGCAGGGCGTCTTCGTCAAGAATTACATCGACCAGAGCCAGGAATTCACGCTGTGCGCGGTCGCGTTGGCCTATCCGATCGTGATGCTGGTGCGGGACAAACGCTTCTTGCCGGCCGTGCTGCTGGTCGCCATTGCGCTCAGCCTGTTCGCCAACATGGCGCTCGTGGTGGTGTCGCGGACGGCGATCGTGACGGTTCCGATCATGTTCGCGGTGTTTGCGCTGCTGCATCTGCGCTGGCGCAGCATCATCCTGATCCTTTGCGCGGCCGCAGCGTTGTCCGTGGTGGCGTGGTATGGATCGTCGCCACTGCGACGGACGGCCGAGTCATTCGAGCGTGACTATAAGCTCTACATGGAGCGCAACGAGCCGACGTCGCTCGGCTTGCGGCTCGAATTCTGGCGCAAGTCGCTCGGCTTCTTCGCCGAGGCCCCGGTCATCGGCCACGGCACCGGAGCGACGCGGGGCCTGTTCGAGCGCGTCGCGACCGGTGGACTGAACCAGGCATCCGGGGAGGTGATCGGAAACCCCCACAATCAAACGTTGAACGTCGCCGTGCAGTGGGGCATTGTGGGTGTGGCGATACTGTATGCGATGTGGCTCCTGCACCTGTTGCTGTTCCGCGGCGACGGTCTCGTCAACTGGATCGGGCTTCTCGTCGTGGTACAGAATATTTCAAGTTCGTTGTTTAATTCACACATCTTCGACTTTCACGAAGGCTGGATGTATGTGCTGGGCGTCGGGGTTGCGGGCGGCATGGCGTTGAAGGGCCGATTGGGGACCGATTTGGAACCCGAGCCTCCGATCCGTCCATGATCGCTGGCAAGGGCTCCGCAGATACGCTACAGCCTGCCAATGTCCTGTCGCCAACTCCCAGTTGCCAGCAACCCGTCTGTTAGATGACGCGCCTTTCACAACTCACCCTGCGCAACTTCCTGATTCTGGCACATGACGCGCTCGCGACGACGTTTGCGTTGCTGGCGAGCTTTTATCTGCGTTTCGAGGGCAGCCTCCTTACCGATCGACTGCCGCATCTGCTGCGCATTCTGCCCTGGTTCGTGCTGTTCAGCATCGTGGTCAGCTATTTCTCCAATCTGACCACGGCGAAATGGCGCTTCACCTCGCTGCCGGACGCGGTGAACATCCTGCGGGTGGCGGCGGTGCTGACGCTGGCGCTGGTCGTGCTGGACTACGTCTACTTTTTCACGGGAGCGGCTTCTCTAAGCCCGGTGTTCCTCGGCCGGGTCACGATCATCCTGTTCTTCTTCCTTGAAGTGTTCGCGCTGAGCGCGTTGCGGCTGGGCTATCGCTACTTCCGCTATTCACGCACGCGACTTCATGCCCGGTCCGACAATGCCGCGCCGGCGCTGCTGGTCGGACGCACGGCCGACGCCGAAGTTGTGCTGCGCGGCATCGAGAACGGGGCGATCAAGCGGCTCTGGCCGGTCGGCGTGCTGTCGCCGTCGGTCGCGGACCGCGGCCAGATGATCCGCAACATTCCCGTGCTCGGCGGCGTCGATGACATCGAGGCCGTGATTCGGGATTTCGAGAGCCGACAGCGGCCGATCAAGCGCGTGGTCATGACGCCCTCGGCCTTCGAGCCGGACGCGCACCCGGAGAGCCTGCTGATGCGCGCCAAGCGGCTCGGCCTGATGGTCAGCCGCCTGCCGTCGCTGGAGGGCGGCGATACGCCGCGGCTCACCAATGTCGCGGTTGAGGACCTGCTGCTGCGCCCGAGCCAGAAGATCGACTATGCCCGGCTCGAGACGCTGGTGAGGGGTAAGTCCGTCATCGTGACCGGCGGCGGCGGCTCGATCGGCGCGGAAATCTGCGAAAGGGTCGCGACCTTCGGCGCAGCGCGCCTCCTGGTCGTCGAGAACTCGGAGCCTGCGCTCTATGCGGTCACCGAGGCGCTGTCCGCGCGCGACACCGGCCCCGAGATCGAGGGCCGGATCGCCGACATCAGGGATCGCGAGCGCATCACGCGCCTGATGAGCGAGTTCAAGCCCGACATCGTGTTCCATGCCGCGGCGCTCAAGCATGTGCCGATCCTGGAGCGCGACTGGAGCGAAGGGGTCAAGACCAACATCTTCGGGACTGTGAATGTCGCCGACGCGGCGCGTGCCGCGGGTGCGAGCGCCATGGTGATGATCTCGACCGACAAGGCGATCGAGCCGGTGTCGATGCTGGGCCTGACCAAGCGGTTCGCCGAAATGTACTGTCAGGCGCTGGACCATGACCTGATGACCGAAGCCAAGGGCAGGTCGCATATGCGGCTGATCTCGGTGCGGTTTGGCAACGTGCTGGCGTCCAACGGATCCGTGGTGCCGAAGTTCAAGGCGCAGATCGAGGCCGGCGGACCGATCACCGTCACGCATCCGGACATGGTCCGTTATTTCATGACGATCCGCGAAGCCTGCGATCTCGTGATCACGGCCGCGACGCACGCAATGACGCCGGCGCGGCCTGACGTCTCGGTCTATGTGCTCAACATGGGGCAGCCGGTGAAGATCGTCGATCTCGCCGAGCGGATGATCCGCCTGTCGGGCCTGCAACCGGGCGTCGACGTCGAGATCGTGTTCAGCGGCATCCGTCCGGGCGAGCGGCTGAACGAGATCCTGTTCGCAAGCCAGGAGCCGACGCTCGAGATCGGCGTTGCCGGCGTCATGGCCGCCAAGCCGAACCAGCCGCCGATGTTGACGCTGCGCAAGTGGCTCGCGGCGCTCGAAGATGCGATCGAGCGCGATGACCGCGTGACCATCCGTGCCGTCCTTCAGGACGCGGTGCCCGAGTTCGGATCGAATGCCGCCTGACCGCGCCGTCCTGCGGACGACGAGGCAGGACCATTTCGAAAGCCATTGATGCCCAGTTCTCGAAAAGTCGTGGTCGCCAGCCAGCACTATCCGCCGGACCACAGCACGACCGCCGCGATCATGTCCGCGATCGCCGAACGGATCGCGCAGGAGGCGGAGGTGGTGGTGGTCTCGGGGATGCCGGGCTCGGCGAGGGCGCCGGCGCCGGGGCGGCCCACCGTCGTCGAGGTCAGGAACTGGCTGCCGGGAAAGGCGGCGCTGATCAAGCGCGCACTGGCCGAGGCGCTGTTCACCGGCCGGATGTTCTTTGCATTGTTGTCGGGGCTGAAGCGGGGCGACGTGGCGCTGACGGTGACCGCACCCTTCGCGCTTCCTTATGCGGTTGCCGCCGCGGCGAGGTTGAAGGGCGCCAAGTCGGCGTTGATCCTGCACGACCTGTTTCCGGATGTTCTCGTGATGGCCGGACTGCTGCGGCCGTCTTCGCTGGTCGCGCGGGCGATGCGCGGCATCAACACGCTGATGTTCCGTGCCTTGAACGCCGTCATCGTGATCGGCCGCGACGCCGAGAAGCTGCTGCTGCGCTACGGCGGAATGACGCCGGACAAGATCAGGTTCATCCCGAACTGGGCCACGCTCGTTCCCGGCAATCGTCCCGTCAGCCCCGACAATCCGTTTCGCAAGGCCATTGCCGCCCGCTTCGTCGTCGGCCTGTCCGGCAATCTGGGCTTCACCCACGATCCCGACATCGTCTTCCAGGCCGCGCGGCTGTTGCGCGACGAGCGCGATATCCATTTCCTGCTCTCGGGGTGGGGCATGGGCTTCGCGCGCTTGAAGGAGATGCAGGCCGCGGCGCAACTCGCCAACGTCACGCTGGTCGACCGCGTCGCGGACGGCGAGCTGGATGCGCTGCTCTCCAGTGCGGACGTCTGGCTCATCCCCTATCGCAAGGACGTTGCCGGTGTATCGGTCCCGAGCCGGTTCTATAATCTGCTCGCAGCCGGCCGGCCGGTCATCCTGGTCTCCGAGCCTGAGGCCGAGGCAGCCCTGACCGTCAGCGAGAATAGGCTGGGCTGGGTCGTCACACCGGGGCGGCCCGATCAACTCGCCGATGCCGTCAGGCTGGCGTCGCGATCGCAGGACGCGGAGATGGCCGAGCGCGCAGTTGCGACCGCACGGACCTTCAGTGCCGAGCGGGCCCTGTCGAGCTATGCTGCGCTGGTCGTGGAGCTGCTATCCAATCACGATGTGGAGCGGACAGCATGACTGATCGTCGCCCGACGGTTCTAGTGACAGGTGCGAGCGGCTTCGTCGGTCGCCATGTGGTGCCCGAGCTGGCGCAGAATGGCTGGCTGGTGCGGCGCGCGGTGCGAACCGCGCCGCAGGATGCAAACGACGTGGCGATCGGCTCGCTCAGCCCCGCCACCGATTGGCGCGCCGCGCTCGAGGGCGTGGACGCCGTCGTTCATCTTGCGGCTCGCGTTCACCAGCAGTCCGATGAACAGGCGATCGAGCTCTACCGCAACGTCAATATCGAAGGCACGCTGCATCTGGCGCGTTCGGCGGTTGCGGCAGGTGTTCGGGACTTCGTCTTTGTCAGCACCATCCTGGTGCACGGACGCAGCAATTACGGGCGCCCTCCGTTTCGCGAGGACGATGTCCTGACGCCCCGCGGGCTCTACGGAAACTCGAAGGCGGCCGCCGAAGTTGGCCTCAAGGAGATCGCGCCGGGCAGCGGCATGAGGGTGACCGTGATCAGGCCGCCGCTGATCTACGGCGCGGGTGCGAAGGGAAATTTCGCCTTGCTCAAGCGCGCGGTGCTCAATCGCATGCCGCTTCCGCTCGCCTATGTGAAGAATCGCCGCGCGTTCCTGTCGGCGGAAAACCTGGCGTCGTTCATCCTGTACCGCTTGTCGCAACCGGGAAACGATTTCGACGTGTTCCTGGTGGCCGATCGCGAGCAGGTCTCGACGCGGGAGTTCGTCGAACGGCTGGCCCGCGCGGCAGAAACCTCGCCGCGCCTGTTCTGGCTGCCGCCGCCGCTCTTGAAGGTGTCGCTGACGATGGGCGGCCGCAAGGAAGCCTATGACAGCCTGTTCGCCTCGCTTGAACTCGATCTGTCCAAGATCGCGAGCACGGGATGGCAGCAGCCGATCAGCCTCGATGAGGGGCTGAGGCGCGCGCTGAGCCGAACCGATATCTGAGGTGATCAGAACGCGCGCGAGAACCGGCGCAGCTGCCAGGCGACGGCGACCGCGCCGGCAAGTAGCAGGGCGAGGTCGGCAGCCAGCGAGTTGAGGGCGACCGAGGCGAATGCGAGCAGCGCCAGCACCACGTTGAGCACAAAGACTTCGCCGACCACGCGCCACACCGTGAATCCGTTGTCGGTCGCGCGTTGATAGAAGTGCGAGCGGTGCGCGGCCCAGAACGGCTCGCGCCGCGCCATGCGGCGAAACAGCGTGACCGTCGCATCCGTCAAATAGTACAGCGGCAGCAGCAGCGCGGCGGCGAATTGTTGGCGCAAGGCGAGCTCAAGCAGGCACCAGCCGAGCAGCAGGCCGATCGGCAGGCTGCCGACATCGCCGAGGAATATCTTTGCGACCGGCCGGTTGAACGGCGCGAAGCCGAGCAGCGCGCCGCAGAGCGCCGCCGCGACCAGCGCCGGAGCGACCGGGACATGGCCGAAGCTGCCGAGCAGGGCGACCGCCACCGTGATCGGCACGGCCTCGGCCGCGGTCATCAGGTCGAGCCCGTCCATGAAGTTGACGAGGTTCACGAACCAGAGGCCGGCGATCAGCAGCAGGCCGCGTTCGAGCCAGAGCGGGCAGGCCGGGACCAGCCTGAGCTCGCCTGGCACCGAGAACAGCACGGCCGCAACGGCGGCAGCCTGCAGCAGCAGCCGCGGGACCACGGGCAGGGAGCGGATGTCGTCGGCAAAGCCCACTACCGCGATGAACAGGCAGGCCGAGAAGACGGTGAATGGGATCGTCAGGAAGGGCGATCCGACCAGCACGATGACGATCCCGCCCGCGAGCAGCGTGGCTGCGGTGACCGCGATGCCGGCGCCCTGCGGCGTGGGAATGCGGTGCGACGAGCGCGCATTCGGCTTCGCCAGCGCCACGCGCAGCAATAGCGGCCGCGTCAGCTGGATCAGGACGGCCGAGATCGCTGCGGCCAGAACCGCAGCGATCAACAACAGGAGGGTTTCGAAAACGCTCATTCTGGTCCGGTCATTGCGATCCCGGGACTCACGCTTGTGATCCCGGGACTCACGATTGTGATCCCGGGACTTCGATCGGCTCTGCGCCCTTGGCGGCCTTTTCCGGGCTCAGGATCCACACCAGGCCGCCGAATACGCCGACCACGAACGACACCGCGCCGAACAGCAGCGAGATGTTGACGCCCTCATTGGCGATCAGTCCGGCAAAGCCGAAGGCCAGCGCCATGGTGGCCTCGCGCACGCCCCAGCCGGCGATCGAGATCGGCATCATCGTGATCAGCATGACCGGCGGCAACAGCTGGAAGATCTGGCCGAAGGTGACCGGGGCGGTGATGGACTTCACCACGCACCAGGCGATCACGACGGTCACCACGTGAATGGCGATCGAGAGGGTTGCCACCCGCAATCCGTGCTTGCGGCTGAACAGCACCCGGTTCGCGATGACCGCGCAGGCGTGGATGTGGTGCGTTGCCCACCACTGCTTCAGCCAGGCCCACGGCAACAGGCCGATCACCAGGAAGCCGAATCCGGCCGCGAGCGCCGCGAGATCGAGCAGCAGCAACGCGGTCCAGCCGTTGGGATCGGAGATCAGGCGGTAGCTCCAGGGCAGGGTGGCCGCGATGACGACGGCGAGCGCGATCAGTCCGACCGCGCGGTCGACGAAGATCGAATAGGTGGCCGCGCGCCAGCCCGCACCGGCGCGCGCGACGAGCCAGAGCCGCACGGCGTCGCCGCCGATCGAGGACGGCAGGGTCTGGTTGAAGAAGGTGCCGATCACGTTGAAGCGCATCGCCTGCGCGGTCTCCAGCGGCGCGCCGCATTCGACGCTGATCTCGCGCCAGCGCAGCACCCCGAGAAAGATCTGCAGCAAGGTGACCGCTATCGCGAGGCCGAGCCAGCCCAGGCTCTCGACCTGGATGCGGGAGGCCAGATCGTACAGATTGACCTTGCGCAGCGAGAAATAGAGCAGCGCGGCCGAGATCAGGATCTTGACGGTCGAAAGCAGGATTCGGCGCATTTCCGTTCGCGCTGCCAGGTTTCAGGATGTGTCAAAACAGCGCAAAACGCTTTCGCGCGCCCAAATTCGCCGCCTTGGTATGGTTTCCGCATCGATCTGGCAATACCCGTACTGGTCCCTATTGCGGCAGGTGCGAAGGGGCGGCTAAAGAGGCCGGAGCGGGGACGCCCCGCCGCTCACCGGGGGTTTACGATACCGGTAAAATCCGACCAGACGCGTGGGGGCGCGTGACTGCTCGGACAGTGCTTCCCAAGGTAAAAGGGGGCTGCCGGCCGCGGCGGCCCGGGCCAGTTTGGTATGCCGTCCACGGACGGGTACCATTGGACCTGCACGACAGGACTTGAGGCATCGATGGACCGACGAATTATCCCCCTGATCATGTGTGGCGGCGCAGGCACGCGGCTCTGGCCGGCGTCACGCGAGGTGCATCCGAAGCAGTTCCTGTCGCTGTTCGGGGCGCGCTCGACCTTCCAGGAGACGCTGCTGCGGGTCTCCGATGCCGGCCTGTTCGAGCGGCCGATCGTGATCACCAACGAGGCCTATCGCTTCATGGTGCTGGAGCAGCTGGCCGAGATCGGCCGCGAAGCCGACGTGCTGCTCGAGCCGATGCGCCGCGACTCCGGGCCTGCCATTGCGGCCGGTGCGGCATTCGCGCAGAGCCGTGACGGCGAAGCGATCGTGCTGGCGCTCGCCGCCGACCATCTGGTGCGGGACACGCCGGCTTTCGTTGCCGCGTGCCGCGGCGGGTTGGTGGCGGCCGAAGCCGGCCGCATCGTGACCTTCGGCGTCAAGCCGGAACGGCCCGCCACCGAATACGGCTACATCAGCCCGGGTGAAGTGGTCGCCGGTGAGGTGCGCGCGGTGGCGAAATTCGTCGAGAAGCCGGATGCTGCGACGGCGGCAGGCTATATCGATGCGGGCTATCTCTGGAACAGCGGCAACTTCATGTTCCGCGCCAGCGTGCTGCTCGACGAGTATCGCAACGTCGATGCGGACAGCATTGCCTCGGTGGAGCAGTCGGTCGCATCAGCGACGCGCGATCTCGGCTTCGTCAAGCTCGATGCATCGGCATTCGCCGCGGCAAAGGCGATCTCGATCGACTACGCGGTGATGGAGAAGACGTCGCTTGCCGCGGTGGTGCCGGTGGCGTGCGGCTGGTCCGACATCGGCTCGTGGCGTCAGGTCTGGGAGCTGTCCGACAAGGACAGCCTCGGCAACGCGGCGCGCGGTGCAGCAGTGTTCGAGGACTCCCGCAATTGCAACGTCGCGACCGACCGGGCGCTGGTCGCGCTCGAAGGCGTCGACGACCTCGTCGTGGTCGCGACCCAGGACGCCGTGCTGGTGTCGCGCCAGAAGGACGCCAACGGGCTGAAGCGGCTGGTCGCGAAATTGAAGGTGGCCGCACCCGAGGTGACCGAGAACCACATCAAGGTGCATCGCCCCTGGGGCTCCTATCAGTCGGTCGACAATGGCGACCGCCACCAGGTCAAGCGCATCATCGTCAAGCCGGGCGGGCGGCTTTCGCTGCAGAAGCACCATCACCGCTCCGAGCACTGGATCGTGGTGCGCGGCACCGCGCAGGTCACCGTCAACGAGCTGATCAAGACGGTGCACGAGAACGAGTCGATCTACATCCCGATCGGCGCGGTGCATCGGCTCGAGAATCCCGGCAAGATCCAGCTCGAGCTGATCGAGGTGCAGACCGGCAGCTATCTCGGCGAAGACGACATCATCCGCATCGAGGACGACTACCGGCGCAGCTGAGGCGGGCCGGTTCCCGCGCGAATCATCGGGCGTGGGACGATGTAACTCTTTGAATCAAAACGTGTCCGGATTTCGTCCTTGGCATTCGCCACATTTGTGACGCCGTGCTATAGCGGCTGCCAACGAAGCGGGGTGATTTGCGCCAGAGGCGCAGATCGGGACGAGGGGCCTTGGTCTGATTCCCTCGGAGCCGGGATGGCTCCCTGAGGAGCCGGGACAACCGCCAGAACGCTACTTGGGGTCTACGATATGAATGCAAAATTGTCCGCAGCCGGCGCGAGGGCCGATATCGGCCGCGCCTTGCGTGTCGGCGTGATCGGCGCCGGCGTGATGGGCAGCAACCATGCCCGCGTGCTGGCTGGACTGCCCGGCGTCACGCTGATCGGCATCGTCGATCCGCTGCCCGAACACCGCACGCGCGCCATCGACCTGGTCGGCTGCCGCGCCTTTGAGACCCTCGATCAGCTGTTCGCCGAGGGCATCGATGCGGTGACGATCGCAGCTCCCACCCATCTGCATCACGAGATCGCGCTCGCCTGCATCGCGCGCAACATCCACATCCTGGTCGAGAAGCCGGTCGCATCCACGGTCGAAGAGGGCCGCGAGATCGTCGCCGCCGCCGAGCGGGCCGGCGTCACGCTGATGGTCGGCCATGTCGAGCGCTTCAATCCGGCGGTCGCCGCGATCAAGCAGGCGATCTCGGGCGAGGACATCCTGTCGATCGGCATCACCCGGGTCGGCCCGTTCCCGCCGCGGATGTCCAATGTCGGCGTCGTGATCGATCTCGCCGTGCATGACATCGACCTGATCCGCTGGTTCACCGAGTCCGACATCGTCGAGGTGCAGCCGCAGCTCTCAAGCGCGGTCGCCGAGCGCGAGGACATCGCGCTGCTGCAATTCCGCACCGCGTCCGGCGTGCTGGCCCACATCAACACCAACTGGCTGACGCCGTTCAAGGCGCGCAACGTCACGGTCGCGACCCGCGGCAAGTATGTGATGGGCGACCTGCTGACGCGCCAGGTCACCGAATGCTTCGGCTTCAAGCCGGACGGCAGCTATTCGATGCGCCATCTGCCGGTCGGTCACGACGAGCCGCTCCGCGCCGAACTGATCGCCTTCCTCGATGCCGTGCGCAGCGGCAAGCTGCCGGCGGTGTCCGGCGACGAAGGCGTCGCCAGCCTCGAGATCGCGATCCGCTGCCTGGAATCGCCCGCGCGGCCCGCCGCCTCGACGATGCGCAAGGGACCGCGCCGCGTTGCCGGCTGATTGTCTTCACCGGCCGATTTCATCCATTCAACACGTGCAAAGAGCTTCCATGAACCAGCATATGCAGCTTGAGCCCATTCCCTTCATCGATATTTCCGCGCAGCGCCGGCGGCTCGGCAAGTCGATCGATGACGCGGTCGCGCGCGTGCTCGACCATTGCCAGTTCATCAACGGGCCCGAGGTCACCGCGCTGGAGAAGGCGCTGGCGGACTATACCGGCGCCAAGCATGTGGTGAGCTGCGCCAGCGGCACCGACGCGCTGCTGATGGTCCTGATGGCGAAGAATGTCGGCCCGGGCGATGCGGTGCTGTGCCCGACCTTCACGTTCTGCGCGACCGGCGAGGTCGTGACGCTGACCGGCGCCACGCCGGTGTTTGTCGATGTCGACGAGGAGACCTTCAACATCGACATCAACTCGCTGAAGCGCGGCATCGCAACGGCGCGCGCCCGCGGGCTGAAGCCGGTGGCCGTGATCCCGGTCGATCTGTTCGGCCAGAGCGCCGATCACGATGCGATCAGCGCGGTCGCCGAGGCCGAGGGCCTTTTTGTGCTGGATGACGCCGCGCAGGGCTTCGGCGCGACCTACAAGAACCGCAGGCTCGGCACCTTCGGGCTCGCGACCGGGACCAGCTTCTTCCCGGCCAAGCCGCTCGGCTGCTTCGGCGACGGCGGCGCGATCTTCACCGACGACGAGGAACTCGCGCGCACGCTGCGCAGCATCCGCGTCCATGGCCAGGGCTCGGACAAGTACGACAACGTCCGGCTCGGCCTGACGGCGCGGCTCGACACCATGCAGGCGGCGATCCTGCTCGAGAAGCTGAAGATCTTCGACGACGAGATTGCGGCGCGCAACAAGGTCGCGGAACGCTATTCGCGCGCGCTCGGCAACCTCGTCGCGGTACCGCGCGTTGCTCCCGGCTGCACCTCGGTGTGGGCGCAGTACACCATCCGCCTGTCCGAGGGCATCGACCGCGACGCCTTCGCGGCCGCGCTGAAGGCGCAGGGCGTCCCGACCATGATCTACTATCCGAAGTCGGTCCATCAGCAGACGGCCTACAGCCACTATCCGGTCGCCGACGGCGGCCTGCCGGTCAGCGAGCGGCTGTCGAAGGACGTCATCGCCCTGCCGATGCACCCCTATCTCGACGAAGCGGCGCAGGACCGCGTCATCGCGGCTGTGCGCAGCGCGCTACAGGCATGATCCCGAAAAGTGGTTTCCGGTTTTCGGGCTCGATCATGCCTAAATCGTTAACGGCCTGATACGAAACTTTTTCGTAACGCAATCATGCGCTAGAAGCAGCGCATGCTTGGGCGCATCTTCACCGTCGGCGGCTATACCCTGCTCTCGCGGGTCACCGGGTTCGCACGCGACATCATGCTCGCGGCGATCCTCGGCGCCGGGCCGGTCGCCGACGCTTTCTTCGTGGCGCTGCGGCTGCCCAATCATTTCCGCGCGATCTTTGCCGAAGGCGCCTTCAACGCCGCCTTCGTGCCGGCCTATGCCCATGTCCATGGCGAGCGCGGCGAGGCCTCGGCGCGGCTGTTCGCCGACCGCATCTTCACGCTGCTGTTCGCCTCGCAGGTGATCCTGCTTGTCGTGGCGATGGCGTTCATGCCGCAGGCGATGAGCATCCTCGCGCCGGGCTTCACCGACGACGCAGCCCAGCGCAAGCTCGCGATCGAGCTGACGCGGATCACCTTTCCCTATCTGCTGCTGATCACGCTGGTGACGCTGTATGGCGGCATGCTCAACGTGATGCATCGCTTCGCCAGCGCGGCCGCGGCGCCGATCTTCCTCAACCTCGCGATGATGATGACGCTGGCACTTGCAGCGTTCTTCCCCAGCGCCGGCCATGCCGCGGCCTGGGGCGTCCTGATCTCGGGCTTCCTGCAATTCTTCCTGCTCGCCGGCGACCTTGCGCGTCACGGCGGCCTGCCGCGGTTTGCGCCGCTGAGGCTGGACGAGGACGTCCGCGCCTTCTTCCGCGCGCTGGGACCGGCAACGCTGGGCTCGATGGGCACCCAGGTCGCGTTGTTTGCCGACACCATCATCGCGACCTTCCTCCCCGCGGGCGCGCTGTCGGCGCTGTATTATGCCGACCGCCTCAACCAATTGCCGATCGGCGTGATCGGGATCGCGATCGGCACCGTGCTGCTGCCGGAGATGTCGCGGCGGCTGACCGCCGACGATCACACCGGCGCCATGGCCGCGCAGCGCCGCGCCTTCGATTTCACGCTGCTGTTCTCGGTGCCGTTCGTGGCGGCGTTCCTGACGGTGGCCGATCCGATCATGCGCGCGATGTTCGCCCGCGGCGCGTTCTCGAAGGCCGATGCCGCAAACGCGGGCGCGACGCTCGCCGCCTATGCGGTCGGGCTGATTCCCTTCGTGATGATTCGCAGCGCGGTTGCGACCTTCTACGCCCGCAAGGATACCGCAACCCCGGTGAAGGCGGCGCTGACCGGGGTCGCGGTCAACGTTGCGCTGAAGATCGCGCTGGTCGGCACGCTGGCGCAGGTCGGGCTGGCGCTCGCGACGGCGGTCGGCGCCTGGGTCAACCTGCTGCTGGTGCTGATGTTCGCCGTGCGCCGCGGCTATCTCGCGCTCGATCGCGCGCTGGTCCGCTCGTTCGGCACCTTTGCGCTGTGCGGCGTGCTGCTCGCGCTCGCGCTGTGGCTGACCTCGCATTTCGCCTATGTGTGGTTCGCGCCGATGCAGATCTTCCGCGACGAGATGATCCTGCTGCTGCTGATTGCGGTCGGCGTCTTCGTCTATGCCCTGCTGATCCTCACACTGTTCGGCCGCGGCTGGCTGTTCGCGCTGCGGCGCGTATAGTTTTACCTGTCAAATCAAATGCATAGGAGCTGATTGTGCGATAGCGCCGCGTGCGGCGGAAAGCGGTTTGCGCTTCGCGGACAACCACGCCAATATGCGCAAAACACACCAAGGCAATTGGAGAGACGATGGCAGCTCCCATCAAATTCGGCGTCGGACAAAGTGTGCGGCGCAAGGAGGATGACGCTCTGATTCGCGGCAAGGGCCGCTATACCGACGACGTCGCACCGTCTCCCGCATTGCACGCGTTGATGCTGCGCTCGCCGCATGCGCACGCCACCTACACGATCGACGCCGGCAAGGCCCGCGGCATGCCCGGCGTGGCGCTGATCCTGACCGCGGCCGATGTCGCCGAGCTCGGCGGCCTGCCGTGCCTGTTCAACCTCGAAACCGATCCGTTCACCGCACCGCCTTATCCGATCCTCGCCAAGGATGAAGTGCGCCATGTCGGCGACGCCGTGGCCTTTGTGGTCGCCGATACCGTCGATCATGCCCGTGACGCGATCGAGGCGATCGACGTCAAGTGGACGCCGCTGCCGGCGGTGGCGGGTCTCGTCAATGCGGTGAAGAAGGGCGCGCCGCAGGTGTGGCCGGACAAGCCCGGCAACGTGCTGTTCGACGTCTCGATCGGCGACAAGGGCGCCGCCGAGGCCGCGTTCGCCAAGGCGCATGCTGTGGCCGAGATCACCATCGTCAATCCGCGCGTCATCACCAATTTCATGGAGACGCGCGCAGCGGTCGCCGAATACGACGCCAAGAGGGATCACCTGACGCTGACGATCGGCAGCCAGGGCAGCCATCGGCTGCGCGAGATCCTCTGCGACATGATCCTGAAGATGCCGAAGGAGAACATGCGGGTGATCTGCCCGGATGTCGGCGGTGGATTCGGCACCAAGCTGTTTCCCTATCGCGAATATGCGCTGATCTCGGTCGCGGCGCGCAAGCTCAAGAAGTCGGTCAAATGGACTGCCGAGCGCTCCGACCATTTCATGGGCGACGCGCAGGGCCGCGACAATCTCACCACCGCGAAGATGGCGCTCGCCGAGGACGGCAAATTCCTCGGCATGGATGTCGATCTGATGGGCGACATGGGCGCCTATCTCTCGACCTTCGCGCCCTATATCCCGCATGGCGGCGCCGGCATGCTGCCGGGCCTCTATGACATCCAGGCCTTCCATTGCCGGGTCCGCACCGTGTTCACCAACACGGTGCCGGTCGATGCCTATCGCGGCGCCGGCCGCCCGGAGGCCGCCTATGTGATCGAGCGGCTGGTCGACGCGGCCGCGCGAAAGCTCGGCATGACGCCTGACGCCATCAGGCGGAAGAACTTCATTCCGCCGAAGTCGCTGCCGTACACGACCGCGACCGGAAAGGTCTACGACTCCGGTGACTTCGTCGCGCACATGAAGCGCGCGATGGAGATCGCCAACTGGAAGGAGTTTCCAAAGCGCGCCAAGGCGGCCAAGAAGGACGGCCTGGTGCGCGGCATCGGCATGGCGAGCTATGTCGAGGTCTGTGGCACCATGGGCGAGGAGACCGCCAATGTGGCGCTCGATTCCAATGGCGACATCTCGATCCTGATCGGCACGCAGTCGAGCGGGCAGGGCCACCAGACAGCTTACGCGCAGATCGTCGCCGAGCAATTCGGCGTGCCGCCCGAGCGCGTCCATGTGCTGCAGGGCGACACCGACAAGATCGCGACCGGCCTCGGCACCGGCGGCTCGGCATCGATCCCGTCCGGCGGCGTCAGCGTGCAGCGCGCAACGCACGAGCTCGGCAACAAGCTGAAGGAGCTGGCGGCGCAGGCGCTGGAAGCCGGCACCGGCGACCTCGAAATATCCGACGGCCGCATCCGCGTCGCCGGCACCGACCGTTCGGTCAGCTTTGCCGATCTCGCCAAGCGTCCCGGCGGCGATACATCGAAGATGAATGCGAGCGCGACCTTCGCCAGCGCCGACGGCACCTATCCGAACGGCACGCATCTCGCCGAGGTCGAGATCGATCCCTCAACCGGTATCATCAAGATCGTCAGCTACGTCATCGTCGACGATTTCGGCGTCACGCTCAATCCGCTGATGCTCGCGGGCCAGGTTCATGGCGGCGCGATGCAGGGCATCGGGCAGGCGCTGATGGAGCAGGCGGTCTACAGCCAGACCGACGGTCAGCTCGTCACCGGCACTTTCATGGACTATGCGATGCCGCGTGCTTCGGACGGGCCGTCCTTCGTGTTCGAGACCCACAACGTGCCGTGCACGACCAACCCAATGGGCGTGAAGGGCGCGGGCGAGGCCGGCGCGATCGGCTCATGCCCGGCGGTCGTCAACGCGATCGTCGAGGGGCTGCATCGCGAGTTCGGGATCGACCACATCGACATGCCGGCCACGCCGGAGCGTGTCTGGGTCGCGATCCGCGAGGCGCAGCGCCGCCATACTCTCTGATACTTTGTGCGGGCAGGAAAGGAATGAACCGGATCGAGCGGTGTTCGCTTGATCAGGCCACGCGCCGCAAATTCGCGGCCGATCGCCAGGATCGGTTCATTTCGATCCTGAACATGGAGAACAGTCGATGTTTCGAACGGGTATTGTCGCAGCAACCTTGCTGCTTGGCGTTGGTGTCGTGGCTGCGGCGGAAGACCAAGTTGCCCTGACGCAGACTGCGATGAAATCCAACCTCAAGAACGCGATCGTGCTCTACGACATGACCAAGGGCAAGACGACTTACGATCAGACCGCCGTTGACGCGGCGCTTGTCGGCCTGGAGGACGTAGCCAAGCGCTTCCCTTCCTTTTTTCCCGAAAGCATCAAGGACAAGAGGCCAAAGGGCGACTACTACGCGTCGACGAAGGTGTGGACCCAGCGAGCGGATTTTGAGGCCCATGCGGCCACCTTTGCCAAGGTCGTGGGCGAGGCAAAGACCAAGGTCAAAGACCTTGATAGCCTGAAGACGGAGTTCACTGCCATCAACGACGCATGTCTTGGCTGTCACGAGACCTACCGCGTCAAGGCGCATTGAGAAGAGCCAGGAGAAGGCTGGAAGAAATTTCTGCTCAAAAAGGGCGGAAACCGCGAGGCGTCCGCCCTTCTTGCTGTGTCGGCCTTTTCGTGTCGGACTTACTTCGTGAGCTTTACTTCGTGACTTGGCCGCGGATCTCACCGCCCGGGTTCGCCGCGGTGTGGATGTTGACGTAGTACTTGCCGGCGAGGAGGTCGGCGGCCTGCGCGTCGGTCAGCGTGGCGCTGCCTTCGACCGGGCTCGATGTCGCGTTCGGGATTGCGACCGCGACACCGGAATTCTTGCCGGCCTCGGCGGGACCGTGGAAATGCGCGGCGGTCGCAGGGCCCGACAGGCCGGAATAGGTCAGTTTCCAGCTGAGCTTCTTGGTGGCCGCATCGTAGTCGATGTCGGCAGTGCCGGTGCCGGCGCTGGCGTTCGCAGGCACTTCGGACTTGGCGTCCAGCTTGGCGTGCAGCTTTTCGGCAAAGGCCGGACCGGCGAGCGCGATCGCGGCGCCGAGCGTCAGCGTGGCAAGCAAGGTCTTGTTCGACATGGTTCTCTCCCCTTTGACGTCACACGATGGTTGCAATCTTCAAACCGCGGCTCACCGGATTTATTCCCAAAATGATCGTGAGTGCGGCAAATTTGATGCGAGCTTGTGCGACCGGTTGCCATCATACTGGTTGATGAACTGACGCGACCAATGACGGATCGGTGAATGTTGCGACGAATTCTCCTCCTGGCCGGTCTGGCTGGCCTCATCGGCTTTGGCGTGTTCTGGTGGCTGACGATCCCCGCGACCGTCGCCGCAAGCGCGTTGCCCGCTTACCAGCCTAACCTCGCCAACGGGCTCACAACGTTCAATGCGGGGGGATGTTCCTCCTGCCATGCCGTGCCGAAGCAGGATGACCGCACCAGGCTCGGCGGCGGGCTCGCGATACCGTCGCCGTTCGGCACCTTCTACGCGCCGAACATCTCGCCCGACCCCAACGACGGCATCGGGCGCTGGAGCGAGGCTGATTTCGTCACCGCTGTCATGAAGGGCACCTCGCCGTCGGGGACGCATTACTTCCCGGCGTTTCCGTACACGTCCTATCAGCACGCCAGGGTCAATGACGTGCGCGACCTGTTCGCCTATCTGAAGACCTTGCCGCCGGTCGCCGGCAAGGTGCGCGATCACGATGTGCCGTTTCCTTTCAACATCAGGCGCGATGTCGGGGTCTGGAAATTCCTGTTCATGGACGGCAAGCCGTTTATCGCGGATGCAAGCCGCTCGTCGCATTGGTATCGCGGCGCCTATCTCGTCAACAGCTTCGGCCATTGCGCCGAGTGTCACAGCCCGCGGAATTTCCTCGGCGGCATCGTCAGCTCGCAGCGCTTCGCCGGTGGGCCGAATCCGGAGGGCGAAGGCTGGGTGCCCAACATCACGCCGCGTGGGATCGCGGACTGGAGCGCGAAGGATATCGCCTATTTCCTCGAGAGCGGGCAGACGCCGGATGGCGATAGCGCCGGCGGATCGATGGTGCGCGTGATCCGCAACACCTCGCAGCTCTCGCCTTCCGATCGCGACGCGATCGCCGACTACATCAAATCGCTGCCGCCGGTCGACGGGCCGCCGAAGCCGACGCGCAAGGCGGACAAGACGGATCCTTCCTGATTGCGCGTATGATGCTTGCTGTCTGCGATGCTTGGCCGGCTATCCGCGCCACGCACCGGCGGCAATGACCATCAAGCCACCGGCAAGCGCGAGGTCCTTGAAGAACAGCGTTCGTTCCGCCTTGTCAGCGAGGTCGAGGTGAAAGCCGAATGCGGTCGCGAGGCAAAACAGCGCCAGCGCGCCGGCGGCAAACGACGACTGCCAGCCGATCAGCAACGCCAGGCCCGCACCAAGCTCGGGCGCGATGACCAGCGGCAGCAGCACGCCGGGAATATGGTGTGCCGCCATGTGGTCGAGGAACGGCTTCGGGCCAGCGATCTTGGCTGCGCCGGCAAGGATGAACAACAATGCGAGCAGGCTTCGTCCGGCAATCGTGACCATCGAGATCGGCATCAGGGGACCCTCCGGGCTTGTTATTGACGGTTCCGCGCGTGGCTTCTGGCCTGTGAAGCGAACAGGACGGCGGACAGGATGAAGGCAAAGACGAAGAAGATCGTCCGTCCCAGGACCAGCGCCTTCGCCTGCTCCACCGGCGTAACCGAAATCAGGACCCCGAACGGGATGTAGCACCACAGCACCACCGCGATGGTCCTGCCGAGCCTGCCGAACTGCAGGAAGCCGAACGAGAACAGCAGGGCTGCGAGATAGCTGGCGTGAAACTTGACCTGGGAGGCGATCATCTGCAGCTCCCCGTCGGCCGGCGACAGCGGCAATCCGTTCTGGATCGCATGCACCATGGTCATGATGTGGTGGTTCTCGACGCAATCGAGGACGACCGTGAGCATCATGGCGGCCAGCGCAATGCCCAGCAGATAGGGGTCCATCATGGTGCGCAGCCGGGCGGCCAGCACGGTGAAAAATGCGCCGTAGAAGATCATGAAGAGATTATCGAGCCCGAGGTTGAGCCGCAGACCGAACGGCACGAGGGGGGTCCCCAGATGCGCGCCATAAGCTTCGACGGAGCGGGCGGTCTGGAAGAAGTCCTGCGAACCCTTGGTGGTGAGGATCCCGATCACCATGGCGCCGACGGTCGCCGCCGCGAGCGTCGCCAGAATAGCGAGCGTACGGTCCATTGGACTGCTCTGCATGATATAGCTGCTCCCCGCGCGTTCGTCCGACGCGCTGATTTACAGATACCGACTGCTATCTGAAATAGATATCATTCGGTATCTGAAAAGCAAATGATTTTTGTAGATCCGGGAGTCCGATCCGTTGCCCAGGCTAAATCGCGAGGAAAGTCAGGCCCGTACGAAGAGCCTCCTGATCGAGGCGGCGCGCGAGGAGATCATCAAGAAGGGGTTTGCGCAGGCCTCGGTGCGCGACATCGCCGACGCCGCCGGATTTTCGCAGGGCGCGTTCTATTCGAATTTTCCCGACAAGGAGGCGATCCTCCTGGAACTGGTGCAACAGCACCAATCCGAGGAGCGTGCAAAAATCGAAGGCGTATTGGGGCAGGCATCGGGCGAGCCGGCGAAACTGATGGCCGGCCTCGAAAAATGGGCCGCCACCGCCAATTCGGATCCGGGGTTCGCCGTGCTGGCGATCGAGCTGCAATTGCAGGCGCTGCGCAGCCCGACTTTCGCGCAAGGCTATAACGAACTCAACCGCAAGCACCGCCGGGCCCTGGGCGTGCTGGTGACGCGGCTGTTCGAGTTGCTTGGCAAACAGCCGCCGGCCGATCCCGTGGAGATCGCCACCGGCTTCATCGCATTGGGCCGCGGCATGGCGCTACTGTCGAGGGCCGGCGAAGTGAGCCGCAGCGGCCGGATCGTCGTCACGTTCCTGAAGGCGCTGATCGACGCGGCGCCGTCCGCCTAGAGTATGATCCGGAAAAGTGCGAAGCGGTTTTCCGAAAAGATCATGCTTGGACAAGAATCCAAAGCGCGATGATGATCCAACCTGATCTCATCGCGCTTTAGCGGCGCGCGCCTCGCCAATCGGGCATGTACGAAGATCGATGCGCTACTTCGCGCCGAACGCCTTGAAGGTGATGATGGTTAGGGTGTCCTGGATGCCCGGGATCACCTGAACCTTCTCGTTGATGAAATGGCCAATGTCGGTGTCGTGGTCGACGTAGAACTTGACCAGGAGATCGTAATTGCCCGCGGTGGAATAGATCTCGGACGCAATCTCGGCTTCCGCCAGCGCGTTGGCGACGGTGTAGGACTGGCCGAGCTTGCATTTGATCTGGACGAAGAAAGGAACCATCAAAGTCGTCTCCGGGGATTTCCGCGACTATAGGCCAAAAACGGGCGGCCAAGGCAAGGGGACAAGAAGGGGCAAGGGAACGCCAACTCGCGGTAAAGTCAGGCGAACTTGCTGCCGATGGGCGGCCGGGCTAGGACAGGCGCAAGGACAGACGATGGTCTCATTCGTGATGGTCTCATTCCAACCAACCACCGGTGCCGCAAGATGACGCCGGTCGCGCTCACCATTGCCGGCTCGGATTCCTCGGGCGGGGCGGGCATCCAGGCCGACCTCAAGAGCTTTGCCGCGCTCGGGGTCTATGGCGCCTCGGCGATCACGGCGCTGACCGCGCAGAACACCACGGGGGTCAGCGGCATCCATCCGGTGCCGGCGTCTTTCGTCACGGCCCAGATCGATGCGGTGTTCTCTGATCTCGACGTCGGCGCGGTGAAGATCGGCATGGTGGCGCAGGCCGAGACCATCGTGGCGATCGCCGAAGGGCTGAAGCGCTGGGCGCCGCGCCACATCGTGCTCGATCCGGTGATGGTCGCAACCTCGGGCGATCGGCTGCTTGCCGCCGAGGCGGTCGATGCGCTGAAGGCAAAACTGTTTCCACTGGCCTCGCTGATCACCCCGAACCTGCCGGAAGCGGCGGCGCTGCTGAACGAGCCGGTCGCCGCGAGCGAGGCCGACGTCGAGCGGCAAGGCAGGCGATTGCTGGCGATGGGCTGTCGCGCGGTGCTGGTGAAGGGCGGTCACGGCCACGGCGCCGAGAGCATCGACTATCTGATCGAAGGCGCGCGCAGCATCGCGCTCGCGGCGCCGCGCATCGCGACATCAAACACCCACGGCACCGGCTGCTCGCTGTCGTCGGCGATCGCGGCGGGACTCGCGAAGGGTGAGAGCATGGAGACCGCCGTGCGCAACGCCAAGGCCTGGATCTCTGATGCGATCGCCGCCGCCGATCGCTTCGCCGTCGGTCGCGGCCACGGACCGGTGCATCACTTCCACAAGTACTATTGAAGCCGTGTAGCCCGTAGCCTCGTAGCCCGGATGTAGCGAAGCGAAATCCGGGAAGGACCCTGGATTACGCTGCGCTTCATCCGGGCTACGCATTCGTCACGTGCGCGTTGTTCCACTGCGATATGCAGCAACACCACGCCTGTTCCTCACAGCGGCGAGCGCCGATGTCGCCAGATTGTCGCATGCGGCTGTTATCCGCAGGGCAGGGGCGCGCTGCTGATTCTCGTTAACTTTTTGTGGAGCCTCAGGTCGCGGGGATCGTCATCGCCTTGTCACAGGAATCTGTTAGGTGCACAGGCATGGGAAGTGACTCCTTGAGTGAAGAAAGCCCCGAGCGGCGCTTTCGCACTTTGTTTATCTCCGATGTCCATCTCGGAGCCCGCGGTTCGCAAGCCGACCGCCTGCTGGACTTCCTCCGCTCTCACGATGCCGACACGATCTACCTCGTTGGTGATATCGTCGACGGCTGGGCGCTGAAGTCGAACTGGTACTGGCCGCAGACTCACAACGATTTCGTGCAGAAGATGCTGCGCAAGGCGCGCAAGGGCGCCAAGGTGATCTACGTCCCGGGCAACCACGACGAGTTCCTGCGCAAATATTACGGCACGCATTTCGGCGGCATCGATGTGGTGGAGAACACGGTCCACACCGGCGCCGACGGCAAGCGCTACCTCATCATCCACGGCGACATCTTCGATCTCGTCGTGCAGAACGCGCGCTGGCTCGCCCATCTCGGCGACAAGGCCTACGACTTCGCGATCCAGATGAATCGCTTCGTCAACTTCTTCCGCAAGATGTTCGGCGTTCCCTACTGGTCGCTGTCGCAATGGGCCAAGCTGAAGGTCAAGAAGGCGGTGAACTATATCGGCGCGTTCGAGGCGACGCTTGCGGGCGAGGCGCGGCGTCACGGCTGCGACGGCGTGATCTGCGGCCACATCCACTACGCGACGATTCATGACGAGCACGGCATCCGCTACATGAATTGCGGCGACTGGGTGGAGAGCTGCACCGCGCTCGCCGAGCATGAGGACGGCCATTTTGAAATCATCACCTGGACCGACCCGGTGCGCCGGATCGCGCCAGTTCCGCGAGTGACGGCACGCGCTGCATGACGCATATCCTGGTCGCGACCGATGCGTGGCATCCCCAGGTCAACGGGGTTGTCCGCACGCTGACCATGATGGCACAGGCGGCAAACTCGCTCGGCGTCGAGGTCAGCTTCCTGACGCCGGACGAGTTCCGCACCTTCGCGATGCCGAGCTATCGCGACCTCCGGCTGGCGTTGCCGTACCGGGCCAAGGTCGCGAGCCTGATCGAAGCGGCCAAGCCCGACAGCATCCATATTGCGACCGAAGGCCCGATCGGGCTTTCGGTTCGCCGCTATTGCCGCAAGCGTGGCCTGCCGTTCACGACGAGCTTCCACACCCGCTTCCCCGAATATGTCTCGGCCCGGACGCCGGTTCCGGAAGCCTGGGTGTGGCGCGCGCTGCGCTGGTTCCACAAGCCGAGCCGGGCGGTGATGGCGGCAACCCCGGCGCTGGCCGCCGAACTGCGTCAGCGCGGTTTTCGCAACGTGGTGCTGTGGTCGCGCGGCGTCGATACCGCGCTGTTCCATCCGCGCGATGTCGACCTCTGCCTGCCGCAGCCGGTCTATCTCAGCGTCGGCCGGGTGGCGGTGGAAAAGAATCTCGAGGCATTCCTCGATCTCGATCTGCCCGGCACCAAGGTCGTGGTCGGCGACGGCCCGGCGCGGGCGGCGCTGGAGCGGAAATATCCCGAAGCCGTCTTCCTCGGCGCCCGCCATGGGGAAGAACTGGCTGAGATTTATGCCGCGGCCGATGTGTTCGTTTTCCCCAGCCGCACCGATACGTTCGGTTTGGTGCTGCTCGAGGCATTGGCGAGCGGCCTGCCGGTCGCCGCTTTTCCGGTCACCGGACCCCGCGACGTGATCGGCGCGGCACCGGTCGGCGTGCTCGACGATGATCTGCGGCATGCCTGCCTGGAGGCGCTCAGCATCCCACGTCAGGCCTGTGTCGATTTTGCCGCGCTCCACACCTGGCAGGCGTCGGCCAGGGTGTTCATCGAGCGCTGCATGAACGTCCGTCCGGCTGCGCCCGATGGCGAGGGGGAGGCGATCGAATTCGGTGCCGAAGAGCACCATTTTGCAGCCCTGCCGGCCACACACCCCACCTCACGCTAGACAAGTCACGCTAAAGCGTCTTGCCGGGCTGTGGCCCGCCGCGATACAAATTGCGGATGACGGACACCGTTTTAAATCCACCCGTCGCTGCCGCGGACATCGATGCCGCCGCAAGGGTGGTCGCGCCGTTCGCGGTGCGCACGCCGCTCCTGACCTTTCCCGTTCTCAACGAACGCGTCGGCAGCCGGGTCTTCCTCAAGCCCGAAATGCTGCAGCGGACCGGATCGTTCAAGTTCCGCGGCGCCTTCAACAAGCTCGCCTCGATCCCGCAGGACAAGCGGAGCGGCGGCGTCGTCGCGTTCTCCTCGGGCAACCACGCCCAGGGCGTCGCCGCGGCGGCCAGGATCCTCAACATGCAGGCGACCATCGTGATGCCTGCGGACTCGCCGCTCACCAAGCGCGAGCGGACCAAGTCGTACGGCGCCGAAGTCGTGCTCTACGATCGCGATCGCGACGACCGCGCGGCGATTGCGAGCGGCATCGCCAGCAAGCGTGGCGCGACCCTGGTGCCTCCCTATGACGATCCGCTCGTGATCGCGGGCCAGGGCACCGCCGGCCGCGAGATCGCCGAGGACATGGCCGCGCTCGGGCTGACGCCTGATATCGTGGTCGCGCCGGCTTCGGGCGGCGGACTGATCGCGGGCGTTGCCACCGCGGTTAAGGCGAAATATCCGCAGGCCCAGGTGATCGTTGCCGAGCCCGCGGGCTATGACGATCACGCTTTGTCGCTCAAGGTCGGCCATCGCGAGGCGCATGCGGTTGCGCCGCGCACCATCTGCGATGCGCTGATGGCGATGATGCCGGGCGAGCTCACCTTTGCGATCAACAGCAAGCTGCTCGCGAACGGTGTCAGCGCTTCCGACGACGAGGTTGGTGCGGCCGTTGCTTTTGCCTATCGCGAGCTGAAGCTCGTGGTCGAACCCGGTGGCGCCATCGGGCTCGCCGCACTGCTTGCGGGGCGGATCGACGCCAGGGACAAGAACGTCGTCATCGTGCTCTCGGGCGGCAATGTCGACGCCGACCTGTTCGCGAAGCTCGTCGCCTGAGATCGGCGTTTTTGAAAAGCAGCGGGGGCAGGGCGGTGGTCGCTCTGCCCCCGTTTCGTTGTCCGGCGTGGCCGATCAGTGCCTGAAGCCGCCGTGATGGCCGCCGCCCATGCCGCCGACATGCGAGCCGGACGGAGTTGAGCGGAACGCTGCATGGTCACCACCGCTTGATCGCGTCCGGTCGACTTGCATGCTCTGCCGCCCGGCGCGGAAGCGGTGTCGGTCGCTGTCTTTCATGATCGGGCTTGATGCGTTCTTGCCGGCATTTGCAGCCGGAAGGCTCGCGATGTTGCCTTTGCCGATCGTGTTCGGCATCCCGACCGGCTTCGCTCCGGGCGCGGGCATGTTGACGATCCTGCCGCCGCCGATCTGGCCATTGCCGCCGGCGCCCTGCAGGCCCGCATTGATCGGCTGCAGGGCCTGACGATTTGACAGCCGCGTGAATTGCATCAGCGGCACCGCCTTCGGCTGGGCCTGCAGCTTCAAGGCCTGCTGCGCGTAGGGGCCGCCGGCGAAATTGTCGTGGAAGGTCTTGTAGGCGAACGGCGTGTTGGCAAGCACCGCCTTGTGCCAGGCCGCGACCTGCAGCCAGTTGGTCAGCAGGAAGCGAATGCGGTCGCACAGCGGATCGCGCGGATAGAGCCGGATGAACTCCTCGTAGTATTCCGGCCGGCCCTCCGACAGCACGAAATCATAGGCCTGGCGCACCGAACGGTTCGGCAGGTTCGATGCCATCTGCACGACAGGGGCGTTCGCGGGCGCACGCGCCGACGCGACAGCGGTGTCGCCGAAGAAATAGAAATCGGAGGTCAGCGACGAGCTTTCCCACGGCGTCTGCCGGCCGTCGGTCGTCGAGTTGACCTCGAGGCGAACGCGCTTGAACAACTGCTCGATCGGCAGATTGGGCTCGCGCGCCAGCCGCAGGAAGGCGTTGGTGTAGGGGCTGTGGCCGTTGTTGCCGTCCTGCGCCTCCATGCCGGGCGCGGTCGAATAGCCGACGATCGAGCCGTTCGGCGCGTCGACGACGGCAAGGCCGCGGCCGGCGTCGTTGACGCTGGGAAACGGGTTGTTGCGGCAGGCATCGAGCACCACGATGCGCATCCGGCTCGGGATGTTCTCGAGCGTGCCCATCACGTCGACGAGACGCACCGAATTGCCGTCGAGATCGGACGGCGTCGCGATCTTCGCATCGACCGGAATCAGATAGTTCTCGCCGGCGAGCTGCACGCCGTGGCCGGCATAGTAGATCATGGCGACCGTGCCTGGGCCCCGCGCCGCGACCTTGTCGGAGAAATCCCGCAACACCTTCATCATGTTGCCCTGCCTGAGGTCGGTTGCGGAGATCACCTCGAAGCCGGCCGCGTTCAACAGCTCGGCCATCGACTGCGCGTCATTGCCGGGATTAGCGAGTTTTGGCGCATTCTCGTAGTTCGCATTGCCGATCACGAGTGCCACGCGCTGCTCGGGACCGCGGAGCGCCGCCGGTGTCGCTACGGCTGATGTCGCCGGCGAAGCGGCCTGGTCGATGGATGGCGCCGGCGTCTGCGCTGCATTGCCGACGGTGACGGCGCCGGTCTCTGCAAGCGCTATGCTGGGTGTGCCGAGGCTGAACAGGCCCAGCAATGCGGCCGATATCATCATGGATGTCAGGCGGACCATCGCGCGCTCCCAAAAGCTGATCCCGGTGCGAGACCGGTCGCGGGGAGGCTAGGCGTAAATGCGGGCGCGGTACGTGAGCTGGGTCACGGAGCGTGGGAGGTCAATCGGAGGTGAACGCGTCGCGTGAACACGTCCGCGCCTACGAGAAGAACGCCATCTTCTCGGCCTGGCTCATGCGGCGGATCGGCGCGAGCGGGTCGTTGGCGGCGACGTTCGGCTTTTTCAAGAGGCCGCTGGCGATGATGGTAGAGCCGAGCGAGACCTCTGCAGCAGGAGCAGGGGCAGGCTCAACGGTGGGCGTGAGAGGCGGCGGCACGGCCGCAGGCGCTTCGGCAACCGCCGCTGCAGCGACCAGTGCGGGTTCAACCTTGATCTCGGCCTTCGGCTCGGGTGCCGGGGCCGGCTCGGGCTGAGTGGCCGGTGCATCCATTTCGGGCTCGGCGGCCATCGCCTCGGCGACACGCAGCTCTTCGGCAGCGCGCATTTCCTCGGCGATCGTCTCTTCGTCGATCGGATCCGGCGCGCCCATCTCCATCGCGATCAGGTCGAGCACCGCTTCGTCATGCGCGTCGGCGGCGGCCTCGTCGGAGACGCGGGCAAGTTCGGCAGCCTCGGCTTCGGCCAGCGCGGCTTCGGCCTTGAGCCAGGCTTCGCTCGGCTGCGGGATTGCCGCTGCGGCAGCCTCGGCGGGCGGCGTTGCAGCGGGCATTGCGGCTTCGGCGTTCGGCGTCGCAACGGCTTCCTGAGGCGGCACTGGCGGCGTGGCGGCCATCGTCGCGTCGGGGGCCGCGCTCTCGGCGGCAGCGCTTTTGG